>JAZQNP010000020.1:0-45071 GCA_045627405.1 Oscillospiraceae bacterium
CGCGATACCGGCATGATGATCGCAAACCATTTCCCCGATCCTGCGTGCCGAAGCACTGCCGTCTGCGGGCTGCGCCGAAACAGATACTCCGGCGCGGTTTGCAGCTGCGCCGCGGCGTATTCCAGCACGTCTTCCCTGTATGCACCTGCCACGTTTCTCATACTCCCCTCTGCTCTGTACTTGCTTTCCCTCATTGTATCACATTCCAAACGAAAAAACAAGTCTGCATCCGCAAAAAAGCCGCACGTCTGCATTGCAAACGTGCGGTCTCTTTTATTTCTGCATCAGCTCCCGCTTCATGATCGTCAGATCAATCGCGTTCAGCTTGCCGTCTGCGTTCATGTCGCCCATGTCGTAATCGTTGAGAATGCCTGCCGTGAGCAGATATTTCTGCATCATCACAACATCCGCAAGCTCAAATTTTCCGTTGGCATCGACATCGCCGCGCAGTACAAATGCCGATGCGGACGCCGGTTCCAGCACATAGGCATTGTCACCGTTCAGTGCATAGCTGCCGTCTTTTTGGCATGTCAGTGTCAGATTGCTCAATGTCTGGCTGCTGCCGATAAGCTGATATGTTCCGTTTGCATTCTGCGTGATCTGCCATGTTTGTGCATCAGCAGTTTCGCCGCCCGATCCGCCGAAATACAGACCGCTTGCGATATTGCGCAGGGTATATGCCCCGTCGTTCACTGCCGGATGCACCGGTTCGATTGTCCAGAGCTGGCAGTCGCCCTCCCAGTAATTCCACTGGTTGATATTGCCGCCGTTTTCGGTTGACCATTCGTATACATCCAGTCCGCCGGTATCGCCCGAACACTTGGACACAATGCCGTAATACATTCCGTTCTTCACGAGCTTCCAGAGCTGATTGTCCGCACCCGTATAGGCTTGCAGCTCGACGTTCAGTCCGTCGGTTGCCGCACTTTCTGCAACCGCAATGCACATGCTCTCATCACCGAGTGAAACGATCCGGCAGTAATTGCCGTCCACTGCGCTGATGCGCCACTGCTGCGCAAAGGATTTGTTCAGCTCCCACTGCTGAATATTGGTGCCTGCGGTCAGCGCACCGTTCGGCAGATCAATATACAAGCCGCTGTTTTTATTGGAAATGAAATAGGAAACACCGCTCAGCAGCGAGGTGCCGCCGATATAGGTCTGTGCGCCGGCTCCGAGAACCGAATCCGGATTGTAAACCAGCTGCGCGTCACTGTCAGAGTAGTCATAGCTGCCTGCCTCACGCGGCGTACCGGTATACGCATCGGTCTTTGCGCCCCAGACAGTCTGATTGTTGCTGCCGACCGCAGTGAAGCTCATCACCTTCCTGCCGCTCTCGTTCTGTGCGGCAAGAAAATATCCGTAATAAGTCTGTCCGCCGATGACCAGAGTTGCAGCAGCGGAATCCTCTGCCTCTGTCCATGTACCCGTCACTGCGCCGCTGATGCTGCCGTTGCTGTTCAGCGTGATGCTGCTGTAATTGATGATATTGCCGTCCGTCGCGGTGCCGTGGTTGATATACTCATATGTTCCGACTATATCCGACGTCTCGTATCCGCCTTCTGCCAGTGTGTCCTTTGCATACTCAAACGGTGCCACAACAGGCCATCCGGCTTCATTGAACCACATCGAATGCACACGCACTTCATGATACTCGGAGCCGTCATCAAACCGCGCATGATAGATCAGATACCACTGCCCGTCATCGTCGCGCAGAACGGAGTTATGTCCGCACGCCATATATGCCCGGTTCAGCGTACTGAACTTATAGTTGCCCATGACTTTCAGACCGGTGCTGTCCAGATTGGAGCTGCTCGTCTGAATGCCGGACTTGCCCGCCGGATCCAGGAACGGACCGGTCGGACTGGCCGAACGGAACACGCGCATATTGTAGCCGCCTGCAGAGAGCAAGCCGCCGTAGGTCTCCCAGAGATAATAATATCCCGTATCTTCGTTGTATTCGATGAACGGGCCCTCGCCGGATTTATGATAGCCGCCGGCGAGTTTTGTGCCGAAATAGCTGTCCACCATTCTGCCGTCAGAGGTGGTGCCTGTCGTCGGGTGAATGCACTTTCCGGTCGCTGCATCCATTTCCAGCGTGAAGATGCCGCCCGACCACGAACCGTAGACCATGTACATCTTTCCGTCTGTATCATAATAAATCGTCGGGTCAATCGCGTTCGGGCAGACATTGAAGTTATAGGATGTGCCGTTGAACCAGCTGTTGTTATAGGTCACTTCTCCTGATGCAATCAGCTCATCAATGTTCGTCGTGGTGTATTTGCGGTTGACATTCTTCGTGGAGCTGGTCGCATAGGTATCGTTTGAGGTGAAGCCCGAATAGATCAGCGTATCCACAAAGGTGTACGGTCCCTCGACATTCTGCGACTGTGCAAAGGCGATGACCGAGGTGTTCCATGTGGAAGAGGTGCAGAAATACATCAGATAGGCACCCCTGCCGCCGCTGCTGTTGATGAAATCCGGATCGTATACGACATCCGGTGCCCAGACAGCAAAGCCTCCCTCGCAGTCGCCCAGGTCTTCGCCTGCCCATGCAAACGCCTTGGCAAGATTCGTCGAGAGATTGCCGAACTCCACATTGTTCGTCTTTGCATAGCCGTTGGTGAACGTCCTCCAATTCACCAGATCCGTCGATCTCGCCGCATCAATATGCGAGCCGAACACATAGTAAGTGCCGTTGGTCTTGATAATGGACGGGTCGTGTACCGAAACACGCGTTCCCGCCGCCTCCGCTGTGCCGATGCTGTCTGTGTCAAGCTGCACTGCACAGAGTGACACCGCCGCTGCAAGCAGTGCTGCGGAGAGTTTTCTCCATTTCATATACCGATTCCCCCTTGATTTTTTCTGTATGCAAACAGCCGTCTGCATTATTTTCATTATATCGTATCCCATGATTCTTGTCAAGCCATTCTCATAACGTGCAGCGAAAAGATCATGAAAAAGATACAATGTTGCAGATCACAGAGCAAAACAACGCAGCACCGCTCTGCAATTTTCAGAACGGTGCTGCAATATCATATCAGGATGAAGACGATACGGCACAGCCGAGCCAATGGACAAAATCCAGTGCGCGCATCAGGGCGATACCGGTGCCGATGCCGCTCTCGCAGAGTGCAGACGGCAGCAGAAAGACCGCAAGTGCCGTCAGCAGTGCCGTTTCCGGTGTGCGGCTGAACCGGCTGATCTGCACCACACATCCTGCAATCAGCAGCGCAGCGGCATACCGCAGCACAAACTGCGCAATGATCACCGTCCGCATGGAAACTGAAACCGGAATCCATTGCAGCAGCTTCATGCTCTGTGCGGGGGCACCGAGCATCGTGAAGCCGACGTCCTGCTGCACACGGATCAGATAAATGCCGTGCAGTGAGAGTACCGCGATTCCCGTCAGCAGCATGACCCACATCCACGATGCCGTGAGCCGCCTGCCCCTGCCGCGCTTTGTCGCACACAGCAGCATGCCCGTTTCGTATCGGTTATCATACGCATGAATACTGCGGAACAGGAAAATCAAAAACAGCAGCAGCACCATGCAGCAGCGGCGGATGGATGCATTCTCATAAAACATCATCTGATACGCCGTCTGCGGGATGAACCAGGCTGGCAAGCCCGTCCGGTCGGTGAATTCACGCAGTTCCAGCAGCGTCGTTTGCAGTGCGGTGTAAAGCGTGAGCTCTGCCTTGAATTCCGACAGCTTGCCGTAAGCCTCTTCGATCGCTCTCTGCTTCGGCTCCTCCGCCGCTTCCAGCTCCGCAATGCGCGCCTCCTGCCGTTCAATGCTCTCCTCAATCCGCGTGAGCTGATCTGCAACACGGTCGAGCTTTTCGTCTGTGACCTCACCCTGATAACGGTCATAAATCTTTTTCGTATCAGGAGACATCCATGTGTACAGATGCGTCTGCTGCCAGACCGTCACGCCGAGCAGTGCCGTGACTGCCAGCACCAGAATCCCGCGCTCTGCAATCAGCAGCTTCCACCCTTCAAATCCAAACAGCGAACGGCATCTTGTCAAGCCGGAGAGTCTGCGTGAAATCTGATCTCCGAAACGCTCGATTCCGCTGCCGAGCTTTCCGGGGCGGCAGTATCCGATCAGCACAAGGCACAGCACCGCAAGCACCGCACCCATCATGCCGACTGCAATCAGCATGTCTGCACAGAAATCAGACGGGAACCCGAACCAGTTGAGATTGCTGTACTGCGTAAAGAACACATCGGATTCCAATGCCGCAAAGACATTCAGAAATTTCACATGACTGAGCTTTGCCGTCGGCAGAACAAACCGGTGCAGCAGAAAGCATCCGCCCACGCCCGCAGCCGAGACCAGCCATCCGAGCAGCGGCTTCATCCGCGACTGCATCAGCCAGACAAACAGCGAAATGACTGCCGCTGCCAGTACTTTCAGCCAATATGCAGAGATAAAATATCCCGCAACACTCAGCCGTACCGAGCAAAGCTGAAATGCCGGCACAGACTGCACCGCACGCAGCAAACCCGGGTTCCCGAAATAATACGCCGCATATGCAATGTTCCCGCCGTAGAGCAGCAGCGCGGACAGTGCCGACATCAGCACAACGGCAAGGATCTGCTGCGCACAGAGCGGGACTCTGCCGCGCTTTGTTGTCCGCGTCAGCGCACCGACAGCGGTCTCGGTATCCGCTGCCAGCGACAGCACCAGCAGCAGCGGCGCGATCAGCAGCAGATAATCGGTGATGTCATAATCCTTCACTGCATTGACCGCTTCATCGCAGCCCTCTGTCAGTGTCAGTCCGGTCAGCTTCTGATATTTCGCTGCGGTCTTTTCCAGATTCCGCTGCACATAATCATCCTGCTTTGCCGCAAGCTTGCCCAAAACAGACTGTGTGCCGGACTGTGACTGCACATATTCCAGATACTGCGGATAGACCACCTCGCGGTAACGCTGCTTTTCTTTTTCCGCCGCCTCTGCCTGCTGTGCATCATATTCATCAGGGTCAATGCCAAAGCTCTGCATCATTTCACGGTATGCCGCATCCGTTTGTCCGACCGTTCCGCAATACCCGGCAAACAGCGCGAGATTGCAGAGTGCGATCATCAGCAGCAGAATGATCCGCTTCGGTGCGCAGAGCAGCCGTCTCAGTTCATTCATATTGCCGATTCCCCTTTAAGTACAGATGACAGACATCTTCCAGTGTCAGATGATCCGTCACGGGCATACAGCCCTCCGGCAGCGGATCCGCGGCGATGCGCAGCACAAAGCCGTCCTTGCGCTCTGCAATTTCTCCGCCCGGATATTCCTGCTGCATCGCACGGATTTCCTCATAAGTGCCGGAGAACTCTCCGATCTTTCCCTCTGCGTTTTGCAGCAGCGCGTGCGGCGTGTCAAACGCAATGGTCTGACCGCCGCGGATCAGCAGCACCTTTTTGGCAATGCACGCAATGTCGCTGACCACATGCGTCGCAAGCAGCACAATGCGGTCGCGTGCCAGCTCTGCAATGTCATTGCGGATGCGGATGCGCTCCTCCGGGTCCAGTCCTGCGGTCGGTTCATCCAGAATCAGCACCTGCGGCTTGCCGAGCATCGACGATGCCAGCATGACGCGCTGCCGCATACCGCCCGAAAATGTGCCGATTTTTCTGTGTGCATGTGCCGTGAGATTGACCGCTTCCAGCAGCTCTTCCGTCTCGGCTTTGATTGCCTTTCTGCGCATTCCTTTCAGCGCGCCCATGTAATACAGAAATCTCCGCGCCGTGAACTCGTCATACAACCCTTGCAGCTGCGGCGTGTAGCCGACCAGCTCGCGCCACTTGCTTCCCATTGTGAGAATATCCGCACCGTTCCAGAGGATTTCGCCCTCCGTGCGGCGCATGTGATCGGTCATCAGCTTCATCAGCGTCGATTTGCCCGCGCCGTTCGCACCCAGCAGACCCGTGACACCCGGTTCCAGCGTAAAGCTGACATCCGAAAGTGCCGTAAAGCTGCCGTATTGCTTTGTCAGATGTTTGATTTCCAGCTTGTTGTTCATTGCTGTATTCTCCTCTTGTATTTTTGCGAGAACGGCACGGACACTGTATTATTTTGTGCCTTGCAGCAGATCCTCGTGCTCATAGAGCTTTTGCAGACTGCCGTCGCCTCGGAGCACATCGGAAAGTGCCGCACGATATTCCGCAAAACTGCATTTGTAATAAAAATACTCGCCGTCAAAAGCGGTAGCCGCACCGTTTAAAAAAGTATTCACATCGAGACCGACAGTCAGCTCCTGATCGAGAAATTCCAGATCGGGCGGATTGCCGTCTGCATCTGTCCCGTAGTATGCAGTGTAGGCTTGCCGCAGACGCTCTGTCATATCGGTATCCTGTGCCTGTACGTCCAGCGGCAGCTCCGTGATCTGCACGCGATTGCCGTTCCGGTCTAAAATGAACAGACGCATTTTGAAGGCATATTGCCCCGGCTCCGGCTCCGTCTGCATCCACACATTAAGATAAATACGTTCATCATCCGCAAAGAGAGCTGTGAACCAGTATGCTGCGTGTTTTATATCGCCGAGTGCTTCGTCCCAGATGTCGGTCTTGAAATATCTGACCGTCTCGGCTTCGGTTTCCGGATCACGAAACGTCAGAAAATAGCCCTTCTGGGAATCGTATTTCCAGAAGATCAGCGTTTTGCCGTCCGGCGTGAGCGTGAAATCCTGAATGCCTTTGATGTCAAGAAGCTGCTCGATCTCGCCGGTGTCACAGTGAATGCGAAAGATGCCTTTTCCGGTTTGATCGTCCCACTCGCTGTCCTCCTTGCTGTAATACACATAGTCGCCGCTGCCGTGCAGATTCCCTGCCGGATGGTACAAACCGCTGGTGGGTTCTGTTTCCTGCAAGACACGCACCAGCCCGCTGCCCGGGTCAAAGGCGGCGAGCCGCCATGCGTGAAACTGTTCGGTGTTGACCGCGTTGACCGCGCCGATTCCCTCGGAATAGATAAACTGCTCGTAGGAGTATCGGATCCAGATTACACCGCGGTGTGCAACAAGCTCTGCATTGCCTTGAAGAAGTGAATTTTCAGTTTCGGTTACCCCCGAATACACCCCGCACACTTCCTTGACCGCGGTTCCGTCCGGCTCGTAGCGCAGCAGCACGGCACTGATTTGCCCCTCATCCGAACGCTTTTCTGCGGCTGCATAGATATAGCCGTCCAGATACACCGGAGCGGAACGGATACGATAGGCATCGGTGGTTGCAACACAGTATTCATTTCCGTCGTGCAGACAGTTCGGTTTTGCGCAGAGATAGAGTGCCTCGCCCGATTCGCTGTCATAATACATCATGCCGCCGCTCCGGGAAAGAAAGTAAATGCCGGTTTCTGTTTTTGCAATTCCGCGCATGCAGGGCTGATCGGTCTGATCGGTCAGCACAAACAAATCATCCTGCTCTGTGACATCCGGTGTGCTGTTTTGCCGGGTCAGATTGTGATTGCGCATCGCAACCGCTGCCGTGATGCCGCCTGCCGTCAGCAGCAGGGCAGCCGCAGCCAGCCCCGCCGCCAAAAGGGGCTTGCGGATGCGGTTCTTTTTTTCTGTCTCGGAATGATGCTTCATGGAATGTTTCCTTTCCTCCTGCTTTGCCGCAAAGCCCGCAGGGGAAGCCTTTCGTCCCGCGACCTCCGTAAAATAACGGGAGTTGACCTTTTTCACGGCGCGCAGGAAGTCTATTTCGGTTCGTTTCACAGCCAACCCTCCTCTTCCAGATACTTCCGCAGCCTGATCCGTGTCCGCATCAGCGTCACTGCAACCTTGCTGAACGAAAGCCGAAATGCCTCCGCGATTTCCCGTATCGTGCGGCCGTTGCCGTAGTGATCGACAAAAATCGTCCGCGCATCGGGCGAGAGCGTGTCGAGAAACCGCTGAATCGCTTCGACCATCAGCATCTCGTCAATCAGCTCCTCCACACCCTGTCCGGGCGGATTCCGCCGCTCGGAAATCGCTTCCAGTGACAGCTCCGAAAGACCGCCGCCGCGCTTTTTTGCATCGCGCTTTTCCAGACGCTGATAAGCCAGCCGCCGCACTGCTGTACAGAGATATGCAAACAGATTGTCCGGCTTTGCAGGCGGTATCGCATTCCAGACGTGCATCAGGGTGTCATTCCACACCTCCTGCGCATCCTCCTCATTGCCGAGAATCTGCGCCGCAATATTTCTGCACGCGCCGCCGTACTGTGCTGTCAGCTCTTTGAGTGCCGCCTCATCGCGGCATTCCAGCATATCCAGAATCGCTTTGGTCTTCGTCGTCATCACTTCCTTTCCAAAGAGGTACCTCTATTTCACCAGATCGGAAATGGGTCGGAATGTTTACATCCATGAAGAAAAATTTTTTATTTTTGTAGGATCAGATTCCTCCTTTTTTATTCCGGCGTCTCATCGTCCTTGATCTCGGCAGCATGCTCATGATACTGATATACCGGCGTCATCGTCAGATCGCCCGTGCGTGCCGCCTCCGCAGACAGTGCATAGACCGCAGAGCCGGTTTTCAGATACAGCGTATCTCCGATGCAGGAGATGCCTGAATAGTAATAAAAATTCTCGCCGGTCGGATACAGCTCCCTGTCCTGTGCCAGATCGAGTGTGTTCTCGGCAATGATGTTGCCGCTCCAATCCAGCGTAACGAGATGATATTTCGTCAGCATATTCTCTTCCGAAGTAACATTGGGATCAAGATCTGTGAGAGCATAGATATAGTCCGCATCCGCCGTGAACTCGGCGCAGTTGTGGCAAAGTACACTGTTCTGCTTTGTATCGAAGGAATAGAGATGCAGCTCTGCATCTGTCATCTGAATATTGACACCGTTCCCGTCCGTATCCGTATACTCTATCACGCCGGTAAACAGCAGGCTGCTGCCGTTCATCAGCTGTTTGTTCCCGGCAACCTTTGCGCTGAAATCCAGCACACGAAGCAGCTCAAACTGTCCGGTGCGGCAGTTGATGCGGTATTGCCCCGGTTTGAACGAATCCTTCGGATTGCTGTCGCCCATTCCCTTTATGCAGTAGACATAGTCGCCGATTCCCGACAGAGCGAGCAGACCGTTTGTTCTGACACCTTCTGCCCATTCTGTCTGCATCAGCGTTGTGACGCGTTTGCTGTCCGGCTCATAGGCATAGAACGACCATGCACTGATCTGCTGCATATCGGTCAGATCAAACGGATCCTCCGCCACATCGCAGTAGACGTCGCAGTTTGTACTGATCCAGAGGACACCGCGGTGTGCAGCCAGATACGCATAGCCGATCATCTCGTCCGCATTGTCCGGCAGCTCCAACGGCAGTGTTGCCATCTCCGTGACCGCCGAACCGTCCGGCTCATAGCGCAAAAGAACAAATTTCGTACCGTATGAAAGGACATTGCCGTTGTCTCCGGTCGCCTGTCTGTCGTTTTTGATTGCAACTGCCCAGATCGTCCCGTCAAACCATGTAATATCCGAGACAGAGTATATGTTTGTCGTCGCGACACAGTATGCATTTCCGTCATGCAGGCAGTTCGCGCGCGTGCAGAACCAGACATTCTCGCCGGTTTCCTTGTCGCAGTAGCGCAGACCGCTCAGCCATCGCGGTTCATTGATATAGACACCGTCGCTGTTGTAAACCGGCTGCGCGATCTCGGTATATGCCTGGAAATAATAGCCGTATTCCGTCTCGATGATGTCTCCTCCGGCAGGATTGTCGCGCTGGTCGGTCAGCTTCGGGCTGAACGCATTCAGCGGCTCAATGACCTCGATCGGCTGAATAGTATCGGCAATCTCAATCATGTTGTCAGAAATCTCATTCTTTTGCGTCGTGGTGTCATGCCTTTGCATCGCAACCGCTGCCGTGATGCCGCCCGCGCCGAGCAGTGACGCCGCCAAGCCGATGCCCCATGCAAATTTTCCGGCGTGATGCCGTTTTGTTTCATTGCGTTTTTCCATAATGCGCCTGTTTCCTTTCTGCGTTTTCGCAAATCGTCCGGGGGCTGCGAGACGATCTGCTGCTTCCGCAAAAAAGCGGCGGTCTGCCTTCTCAATCATTTGCAAAAAATCCCGTTCTTTCACAGCCATCCCTCCTCGTGCAGAAATTTCCGCAGCTTTTTGCGCGTCCGCATCAGACGCAGCGCGATGCCGTTGCGGGAAATCTGATACCCCGCGGCAATCTCTGCCACTGTCTTATGATTGCCGTATCGCTCGATGAAAACGGTGCGTTCGTCCGGTGGAACGGTCGCCAGAAATCGGTTGACCGCATCCAGCATCATCGCCTCGTCAATCGCTTGCTCTACGGTGTTTTCGGACGGCTGCTGCTGTTCCTGCAAATCGTCCAGTGACAGCGTCGAACGTCCGCCGCCGCGCTTTTGCGCACTGCGCTTTTCCAGACGCTGAAAGGAGAGATTTCGCACAGCCGTGCTGAGATATGCAAAAAGATTGTCCGGATATGCCGGCGGGATTGCATGCCACATCGCCATAAGCGCGTCATTCCAGACTTCTTCCGCATCGGCGTCATTGCTAAGAATTTGCGCTGCGATATGTCTGCATGCGCTGCCGTACTGTGCCGACAGTGCTTTGAGCGCGGCTTCGTCACGCGCCGCAAACAGGCTCAGGATCTGTTCGTCTTTCGTTGCTGCCACTTCCTTTCATCATAAAGTGAGATGCACCTCTACTTTACATGATCGGAAACAGGCAGAGATTATTTCACACAATGAAAGATTTTTTTAATATGACACGTCGTAGAGTGTTCTGGCTCTGTAATCCTCGGAGGAGATATGCCGAAATGCCGGGGAGAGCGACGGATTACCGCCCAGTGCCTCAGAGACAGACATCTGATACCAGCCGAACTGATACTGCACATAGAGCGTTCCCTGCTCCATGCGGAGCGGATTGATCGACTCGATCGAAGAGAAATACACCTGCTCCGTATACAGCTCAGGCTGCTGCTTCATTTCGGCTTCACTGTCGATCTGTACCTTTTGCAGATTGCCGTTCCAGTCATAGATCCAAAGCTCGCTTTGCACTTCACAGCCAAGATAGGTCTGCCCGTTTTCCAGCTCCTCCGCAAATTCCGCGGGTTCGCGCAGCCGGTGCCGCTGCTTCAACAGAATAAAATGCTCGGCATCTGCCGTAAATCCGGTGCAGTCTTCGCCCGCTGAGTGGTCGGTGAAATCCTCTTCTTTGAGCGTGAGAATCCGGTCGCCGGTTGTCAGATCATAGAGGCAGTATTCCCATTTTTGCTGTGAATCGGTATTTTCCTCATCCTGTTTCCGACAGAACAGTCTGTCTCCGTGCACAAAATAAGAATTACTTATGTTTACATATATATCGAGCAGTTTCTCTGTTTCCCCGGTCAGACAGGAAAGCCGCCAGATGCCGGTCGTCAGACCGTTCTGTTCGCCCCAAGATGCTTGCAGGACTTCAAAATAAATATAGTTTCCTTCGCCCTGCAAATTGATCGGATTTGCAAGGGAATAATAATGCTCCTGTGCATCGGCAGAGAGCAAAACAGTCGTCTGCCCACTTGTGACTTCATACGCGCTGAACTGATAATCGCAGAGTATTTCCACGCCGGCGGTGCTGAGGTTCGGATCATCCGATTGGTAATAGACATTTCTGCTTACAGTATACCACAGATAGCCGCGATGTGCAATCAGCTCCGCCTGCACGCTGATCTCATGCTCTGTGTCCGCCTCGCAGATCGTTTGCAGCTCGGTGATCGCAGAGCCGTCCGGCTCATAGCGCAGCAGCACGACAGACTGATCCTCCGATTTCTGCGCAATCGTATAGAGACAGCCCTCGAACCAGACCGGTGTATTTACAAGCTGGTCATATTTGCTTGTGGTCGCAACGCAGAATTCATTGCCGTCGTGCAGACAGTTTGCGCGGTTGCAGAGCCAGACGACCTCACCGGTCTCCTTGTCGCTGTAAAAGAGCGACTTTCGCTCTTTGCTGTTTTCCTTATCCGAGCTGTCCGATTGACTGCGCTTGAAAAAATAAAATCCGTTTTCCGATTCCGCAAGTCCGCGCATACCGGGCGTGTCGGTCTGATCAGTCAGCGCGAACATGCTGTTTTGCTCGATCACATCCGGCGTACTCGTTTGCTTTGTGGTATCGGATGTGTTGCTTCCGTGCATCGCAACCGCTGCCGTGATGCCGCCCGCGCCGAGCAGTGCCGCCGCCAAGCCGATGCCCCATGCAATTTTTCCGGCGTGATGCCGGATCTTATGTGTATTGTTCTCCGTGTTCATCTGATGCCCGATTCCTTTCTGAGCGGCTGTCTGTGCACGGTGCGCAGCCTCCCGCCCTGCCGCCTCCGCAAAAAATGCGCGGTCGGTCCGCCTGACGGCGCGCAGAAAGTCCTTTTCCTTAATCCTCACAGCCAGCCCTCCTCGTTCAGATATTTCCGCAGTTTCAGGCGTGTGCGCATCAGCGTGACGGCGACCTTGCTCTGTGAGATGCCGAACGCCTCCGCGATCTCCCTGATCGTGCGGCCGTTTCCGTAGTGATGCACAAAGACGGTACGGGCGTCATAGGAAAGCGTATGCAGGAACCGGCGGACTGCCTCATCCAGCAGTGCCTCGTCCATGAGCTGCTCCACGCGGTTTTCCGCCGGCTGCTGATGCTCCGCGAGTGCGTCCAGCGAGACCGGCTGCTGTCCGCCGCCGCGCTTTTGCGCATTGCGCTTTTCCAGCCGCTGATAGGCGAGCTGCCGCACCGCCGCGCGCAGATATGCCGGAAGATTGTCCGGCTTTGCGGGCGGGATCGCGTTCCAGATGTGCAGAAGTGCGTCATTGCACACCTCCTCTGCATCCGCGTCATTGCCGAGAATTTCGGCTGCGATGCGTCTGCATCCGCTGCCGTACTGCGATGCCAGTGTCCTGAGCGCAGTCTCGTCGCGTTCTGCCAGCAGTTCTATGATCTGCCTGTCGTCCGTTGTGATCACTTCCTTTCCGTAGAGGTCCCTCTGTCATATAGGAATCGGAAAAGGGGTCAGTTGTTTACACCTCCGTGAAAAAAAGTTATAGGGAAAAATTCATTTTAAAAATTTCTGTCATTTCCGGTATCATGCCGGAATGCGGGTGTCAGCGACGAATTGCCGTTCAGCGCGTCTGCAACGGACATCTGATACCAGCCGTAGGTGTATTTGACATAGAGCGTACCGTGCGCCATGCGCAGCGCGTTCATATAGAAGTTGATTAGGTATCCGCTCCGAAACTCCTGATACAGTTCCGGCAGCTGTTTCATTTCGGCTTCGCTGTCGATCTCCACAGTTTGCAGATTTCCGTTCCAGTCATAGATCGAAAGCTTCCCCACGGGATGATCCGGATCCTCGTCTGTGAAGATTTCTTTGAGCAGGATCAGATGCTCCGCGTCCGCCGTGAATCCGCTGTACCAGTTCCCGTCTTCCACCGACGGTGCATTCGGGTTGTCTGCGAACAGATCCTCTTTGGTCGTCAGATCGTAAAGGCAGATATTGCATTCCTCATGCCAGTTCCCGCCGGGGGAGACATGCGTCACATTCTGCTCATAGAACAGCCTGTCGCCGCTGACCAGCAGCGTGTCCTGCTCTGTCTGCTGGGAGAGCTGGGTATCCAGCAGCTTTTCCGTCTCTCCGGTCAGGCAGGAGAGCCGCCAGATGCCGGTCGTCAGCTCGTTTTTCTCGCCCCATGAGGATTCATATACGGAAAAATAGAGCCAGTCTCCGTCGCCCAGAAGATGAACCGGATAGGCATAGCGGTAATATTGCTTTTGCCCGTCGGCGGAGAGCACCACGGTCGTCTGTCCGCTGTTGACGTCATACGCGCCGAGCTGATAATCGCAGAGTATTTCCACGCCGGCGGTGCCAAGGTTCGGATCCTCTTCCACATAAAATTTGTTCCGGCTGACCGTATACCAGAGATAGCCCCGATGCGCAATGATCTCTGCCTGCATTTCAGACTCATACACGGTGCTGTCTCCGGTATAGATCGTCAGCATCTCGGTGATCGCAGAGCCGTCCGGCTCATAGCGCAGCAGCACGACGGACTGATCCTCGGATTTCTGTGCAATCGTATAGAGATAGCCTTCAAACCAGACCGGGAAACTGACGAGCTGTTCGTATTTGCTTGTGGTCGCAACACAGAATTCATTGCCGTCGTGCAGGCAGTTTGCGCGGTTGCAGAACCAGACGCACTCGCCGGTCTCCTTGTCGCTGTAAAAGAGATACCGATGGGAATCCCACTTGCCGTCATGAAAGTCTTTCATGAAATAATATCCCTTGTCCGACTCCGCGATGCCGTGCATCCCGGGCGTGTCGGTCTGATCGGTCAGTTGTAATCCAAGGCGGTTCTCGGTGATGACTTCCAGCTCTTCGCTGATGTCGCCGGACTGTTCAGTGTACTGTCTGTTGTCATTGCCGCTCTGCCGCATCGCAACCGCTGCCGTGATGCCGCCGGTTGTCAGAAGCACCGCTCCTGCCAGAACCGGAATCCAGAGGCGTCTTTTCTTCTTCTGATGTTTCTCCATCTGATGCGTCCCTCCTGCTTTCTTCTGCGCGAGAAACGCCTGCGGATCTGCCGCACGCTCTGCCGCTTTCGCAAAAAAGCTGCCGTCAGCACGCCGCACGGCACGCAGAAATTCTTTCTCTGTCATAGCAAGCCCTCCTCACGCAAATACTTTTTCAGCCTGATGCGCGTCCGCATCAAACTGAGTGCTGTTTTGTTCTGTGAAATCTGATACATCTCCGCAATTTCTGCAATCGTTTTACCGTTGCCGTAACGCTGAACAAAAATAGTACATGCGTCGTCCGGCAGTGTGGACAAAAAGCGGTCAACCGCATCTTTCAGAAACGCCGCGTCAATCATTTCTTCCACATCGCGCTGCGCCGGATGCAGCTGCTCCGGCATCGCTTCCAGCGACACTGCCGCCGCTCCGCCGCCGCGCTTTTGCGCACGCTGCTGTTTCAGACGCGTATACGACAGCCGCCGCACGGTCGTACAGAGATATGCAAACAGATTGTCCGGCTTTGCAGGCGGAATCGCATTCCAGATGTGCATGAGCGTGTCATTCCACATCTCCTGCGCGTCCTCCTCGCTGCCGAGAATCTGTGCTGCAATCTTTCTGCACGCGCCGCCGTACTGTGCGTTCAGTGCTTGGAGTGCATCCTCCTTGCGGGCAATCAGCAGATCCATGATCTGCCTGTCGTCCATTGTGATCACATCCTCTCAGAGAGTCTCTCTGTTTCACAAGAACAAAATTTGCATGGGGAATATTTCATAGCAGAAGGAACTTTTTTAGAAAATCTTTATTTTATCTTTCATCCTCACCTCCGGAAAGCTCCATACGCAGACGCTTATGTCCTCTTTGCAGCAGGGAACTGACCGTGTTTTCTTTTTTGTCCAGCATCTTTGCGATTTCCTTGATTGTATAGCCCTCGCAGTCATGCAGATACACCACGGCTGCATACGGCTTCGGCAATTCACGGATCATCTGCAAAATTTCCGCGGCACTGCTGTCATCCTCCGCTGCAAGCGCGGATTCCGGCACATCTTCTATGTCCACGCGCAGCCGCTTCCAGACGCTTTTATGCAGATTCTTTGCGCGATTGATGACCGCACGGAGAATGTACGCTTTCAGATGCTCGTCATCGCGGAACTGCGGCGGCTTTTTATGGAGTGCAAAGAACACCTCCTGTGCGATGTCCTCTGCATCCTGCCGGTTTCCCGTGCAGCAGAACGCCGCCTGCAATGCCGTGTCACCGTATTTTCGGAAAGCGTACAGGGCGATGTTTCCCTCAATCAGCATCGCCGTACACCTCCTGTTCGGTCGTGGTCAGCACATATGCCCAGTCCGCCTTGCCGCGCAGGAGATCGTCCACGCTGCAACGGAACAGGTCATGGCTTTCGCCGGAATGAACCTCCCAGCCGCCCTTTCCGTTATTGAGCAGCTCCGTCGTACCGGTCACTTGCGTGTACAAATATCCGTCCTGCACCATCAGGTCGCAGAGGTACAGCCCCTCGCCGTATTCGGTCCTGCTGAGCAGGTTCATCTCCATGTCATAGATTTCAATCTCCGAGATCGGTTTCGGATCTGTGTGAAAGTGTTCAACATAGATATAGGTGCCGTCAGTCACAATCTGCTTTGCAAAGCCCCCGTCATTGGCGGACATGAGATTGCTATACGATTCCAGCGCGGTGCTTTCGCCGGTCTTGCAGTCATAGAGATACCATGTGGACACCGAACCTGTCGAGCCTTCATACAGCAGCAGATCGCCGACAGGACAGATATGATAAATATATTCTCCGTCCAGCGCGAGCTTTTTATGCTCTCCTGTCCGCAGGTCGATGCTGTAAACGCCGCCGAGATTTTCGTTCGGCCACGTTGCATAGGACGGGATTGAATAGTAGAGAGAATCACCGCTTGCCGTCAGAAAATCGGGATTTGTATAGTTATAGCCGGTACCCGATTGAGGCAGCGAGCTGTACAGCGTGACTGTCTTTCCGGTTGCAAGCTCATAGCCCGCGATGACATACCCGCTGGTCGAATGATTCATCAGATCGCCGGTAATCGGGTTTTCAATCGGCTCGCCCTTGTCGATAACGCTCCGGAACACACCAAAAACATAGCCGCGGTGAATGACCGGTGTCGTGCCGTACACATCTTCTCCGCTGAAATCAAACTGCGTAAGCTCAGTGATGCCGGTGCCGTCCGGCTCATAGCGCAGCAGATAGTAGCCCTCATAATAATCGAAGCCCTCCTTCTGCTCGACACGCTTTGAACCAAAGGCATAGAGCGCACCGTCATAATACCGCAGTTCACCCGTGATATACAGCCCGGTGGATGCCGGACAGAAATCATCGCCGTTGTGCAGGCAGTTGGCACGGGCGCAGAGCGGCACCTCCTCGCCGGTTTCCGCATCTTTATAATACAGTGCGTTGAGCTCGCGGCTTTTCCGGTAGGCTTCATATTTTGCCTCGTCAAAATCCGGATCCTGATACTGCTCCTCTGTTTTGTTCACATAACGGTGTTTGTGATAATACCAGCCGTTCTCAGAGACCGCGACCGGTTCGCTGTATCGGATATATCCCGCCTGCACATATTCATCGTCTGTGAGATTGAGATGCAGCTCCGTAACCGGCTCGATCCGGTCGGTCAGATCGCTTGAATCGAACTCGCCGCTCCGGCGCATCGCAACCGCTGCTGCCGTGCCGCCTGCTGTCAGTGCCGCTGCTGCAATCGCAGCGATCCAGAGCATCTTGCGTGAATGCAGTTTTCCCATATGTATGTCCTCCCCGTACCGGACATCCTCCATCGAGAGCATGTCCGTCTCAAAAAACGCCTCGGTTCCGTCGTCAATCGCATCATCCGCGCGACCCGGCTGCTGCAACAGCCGCTCCGTGATTGCCTGCCGCTGCTGCTCGCTCCACCGTATGCCGGAGACTGCTCTGCGAAATGCGGCTCTTTTCATACCTTCTCCTCCTTGCTGAGATTTCAGGAACGCGCCTTTGCTCTTTGCGTCCCTCTGTTATGGTAAACAATCACACGGGGCATTTTCGTGCATGCTGTGTATCGAAAATTTTTCAGGGAGGTTCTTTGCGATGCACTTTATTCATTATAACATACTTTCAGGCTTTCTTCCAGACAAAAACTGTTTTTCAATAAAATTTTCAGTTGCCTCTTGACAAACCGAAAAAAAGAGTATATAATGGGGATAATATAAATGCAATGAAGGGAAATAAAGTCTGTTTGGTGACTTTTCAGAGAGCTGCCGTTTGCTGAAAGGCAGCATTTCGCCGCAGATCATAGCTCCTCCCTGAGCAGCCGCCTGAACGCAGAGCTTTTTCTGCAAGTAAGCACGGACGGGTCCTCCCGTTACAGAGCAGCGTGTTCGTTTCCGGACATGCGTGAGTGGGCGCAAATGCGTCAATAAGAGTGGTACCGCGGAGATTATCATACATTCTTCGTCTCTTCCAAGGATAGCTGGGGGAGGCGTTTTTTTATACCCCTCCGGTTTCAATCAGCCGCCTGTCATTTGTAAGGAATTTTTTGTACGGAGGTTTCACATGGACAACTGCGGAAAGTACACACGGCAATTCTTTTCGCCGCCGCAAACTGCGATGAAATGGGCGCAAAAGACCTATATCGACAAGGCACCGCAATGGTGCAGCGTCGATCTGCGCGACGGCAATCAGGCTCTCATTATCCCGATGAGCCTCGGCGAGAAACTGGAATTTTTTGCAAAGCTCGTCGAGATCGGCTTCAAGGAAATCGAGATCGGTTTCCCGGCAGCGTCCGAAACAGAATATACATTCTGCCGCACGCTGATCGAGCAGAATCTGATCCCCGATGATGTCACCATTCAGGTGCTGACACAGTCCAGAGAGCATATCATCGAAAAAACCTTTGAGGCTCTCAAAGGCTGCAAAAACGCGATTGTACATCTCTATAATTCCACTTCCCACGCACAGCGTGAACAGGTGTTCAGAAAATCAAAGGAAGAGATCATGGAGATTGCCGTCAGCGGCGCGAAGCTCTGCAAAGCCTACCGCGAAAAATATCCGGGCAATTTCCGATTTGAATATTCCCCCGAAAGCTTTACGGGAACTGAACCCGAATACGCGCTCGAAGTCTGCAATGCCGTGCTGGATGTCTGGCAGCCGACAGCCGAGGATCCGGTCATCATCAATCTGCCGGTCACGGTGCAGCTCTCTATGCCGCACGTCTATGCAAATCAGATCGAATATATGTGTGACAATCTCAAATACCGTTCACATGTCATCGTCTCGCTGCATCCGCACAATGACCGCGGCTGTGCCGTCGCTGATACCGAGATGGGACTGCTTGCGGGCGCGGACCGCGTGGAGGGTACGCTCTTCGGCAACGGCGAGCGCACCGGCAACGTCGATATTATCACGCTGGCGATGAATATGTTTTCGCAGGGTGTCGATCCGGAACTGGATCTCACAAACATTCCCGAGATCACAGAGCTGTATACCCGCGTCACGCGCATGCAGGTCTATGAGCGGCAGCCGTACAGCGGGAAGCTGGTCTTTGCCGCATTCTCCGGCTCCCATCAGGATGCAATCGCCAAGGGAATGAAATGGCGCGAAGAGAAGCATACTCCCTACTGGACTGTCCCCTATCTGCCGATTGATCCGACCGATGTCGGCAGAGTCTATGAAGCGGATGTCATCCGCATCAACAGTCAGTCCGGAAAAGGCGGCATCGGCTATATCCTCGAAACACATTTCGGCTACAATCTGCCGAAGAAAATGCGCGAGCGTTTCGGCTATACAGTCAAGCAGGTTTCCGACCGTTCCCATAAGGAGCTGCTGCCGGATGAGATCTTTGACATCTTCCGCGAACGCTATGTCGATCTCACACAGCCGATGAACATTGCCGAGGCACATTTTGTGCAGCGGCCCGACGGCATTGAAGCGAAGATCGACATCACGCTCAACGGCAGAACACTCGGCGCGACAGACTCCGGAAACGGCCGGCTGGATGCTGTCAGCAATGCACTGAAATCCGCACTCGATCTGCAATATACCATCAACGAATACACGGAGCATGCACTGGAAGTCGGCTCTACGTCAAAAGCTGTTTCCTATGTCGAGATCCTCGACAGCAGCGGCAGCAGCAGCTTCTGGGGTACGGGCATTGATACGGATATTATGAAATCCTCAATCAAGGCTCTTGTCAGTGCGGTCAATAACATGCTCAAAGCACAAGAGGTTTGAATGCTATGAAAATTACAGGTGCCAGAATCGTCGTCGAAACCCTGATCGAACAGGGCTGCGACCTGATCTTCGGCTATCCGGGCGGTCAGGTCATTGATCTCTATGATGAACTGTTCCTCGCCCGCGACCGCATCCGTCATGTGCTGACGGCGCATGAGCAGGGGGCTGCGCATGCCGCAGACGGCTATGCAAGAGCAACCGGTAAAGTCGGCGTCGTCGTGGCAACGTCCGGTCCCGGTGCAACCAACCTCATCACAGGCATTGCTACGGCGTATCTCGATTCCGTGCCGATGGTCGCCATCACCGGAAATGTGCCGTGCAGTCTGATCGGCAGGGATTCCTTCCAGGAGGTTGACATCGTCGGCATCAGTATGCCGGTCACAAAACATAATTTCATCGTCAAAGATGTCCGGGAGCTGGCAGATACCATCCGGCAGGCATTTTGCATCGCCAAATCCGGCAGACCCGGACCCGTGCTGGTCGATATTCCGAAGGATGTGCAGCAGGCTCTCTGCGATTTTGAAGCGCAGCCTTCTCCGGTCGAACCCATGCCGAAAAAGCGCGCTTCCAATCACCGTCTGCGCTGGGCGGCAGATATGATCGCGGAAAGCAAACGGCCTTATATTTATTTCGGCGGCGGCATCCTCTCAGGCGATGCCTCGGAGGAGCTGAAAGCCTTTGCGGAGAAAATCGACGCGCCGATGGGCTGCTCGCTCATGGGGCTCTCGGCGGTACCGTCCGATCACCCGCGCTTTCTCGGCATGCAGGGGATGCACGGACATTTTGCTTCGTCGGTCGCGGAGGATGAAGCCGATCTCGTCATTGCACTCGGCGTGCGGTTCAGCGACCGTGCAACCGGTAAAAAAGATCGCTTCGCCAAGAATTTCAAAATTATTCACATTGATATTGACGGCGCGGAGCTGAACAAAAATATTCCCGCACAGCTCATCATTCAGGCGGACATCAAGGACGCCCTGACGCGGCTGACGGAGCTGATCGCGACACAGACACACAGCGAATGGAATGCAAGACTGACGGAGCTGCGTGCGGAAGAAGCAGAACGCACAGTGCGTTCCTATCAGATCAAAACCGAGAAGAAATGTGCTGCCTGTGCGACCGCTTGTGACAAAGCGGGGCTTCCTGCTGCGGAACGGCTCAACCATCATCAGATCATTGATGCAGTCAGCTTAGCGGCGGAAAAGGATGCCGTCATTGTCACCGACGTCGGACAGCATCAGATGTGGACCGCACAGCAGTATCCGCTGCGCACACCGCGTACCTTCCTGACAAGCGGCGGTCTCGGCACAATGGGCTTTGGACTGGGAGCTGCGATCGGTGCTTCGGCTGCAACCGGAAAACGCACGGTGCTGTTTACCGGCGACGGCTGCTTTGGCATGAATCTCAATGAACTTGCAACGGCAGTCTCCGAGAAGACACCTGTCATCATTATCATTGTCAACAACGGCGTGCTGGGCATGGTGCGGCAGTGGCAAACGCTCTTCTTTGACGGGCATCACTCCAACACCACGCTCGGCAGACAAACCGACTTCGTGAAGCTCGCAGAAGCGTTCGGCGCAAAGGGCGCACACGCCTTCAACACAGATCAGCTCAGCGCGGCACTGCGGGAAGCTTTTTCTCAGAATCTGCCGTATGTCATTGACTGTGTGACCGACTGCGATGAAATGGTGCTGCCGATGCTGCCGCCGGGCGGCTCCATTGAAAATATTATCACCGAAATCTGAAAGGAGATACAAAAAAATGGAACAGCAGCAATATGTGCTGGGCGTGATTGTCGCAAATATTTCCGGTGTGCTTTCCCGCGTTTCGGGCATGTTTACACGGCGCGGATTCAATATCGACAGCCTGACCGTCGGAGAAACAGAATCTCCTGCTTTTTCGCGTATTACCATCGCCTTTCACGGTGACGAGGACATCAAGCAGCGCATCCTGAAACAACTCGAAAAGCTCCACGATGTCAAGGAAGTCGAAGTGCTTGACAAAAACGAAACGGTGATCCGTGAGCTGCTTCTCCTCAAAGTCCGCAATACTGCGGAATCGCGGCAGGATATTATGGCAGCAGTCGAGATCTTCCGCTCGAAGATCGTCGATTATTCCAGCACGGCACTGGTCTGCGAACTGACCGGCGAATCCTCAAAGATTGACGCTTTCATCGCGCTGATGAAAACATACGGCATCATGGAAATGTGCCGCACGGGGATCGTCGCCATTGAGCGCGGCGAAAATTGTCTCAAAACAGAGGCGGATGCCTCCGGATTTCCTTTCGCATAACCAAATTCTTTCATCAATATTTCAAAAGGAGTATCTTTTATTATGGAACAAACTGCTAAGGTATTTTATGAACAGGACTGCGATCTCTCGCTCCTCTACGGCAAAACCATCGCGGTCATCGGCTACGGCTCACAGGGGCATGCGCACGCGCTGAATGCAAAGGAATCCCTCGGTGACAAGGGCAGAGTCATCATCGGTCTGTATGAAGGCTCCCGCTCATGGGACAAGGCTGTTGCACAGGGCTTTGAGGTGTTCCCTGCGGCGGAGGCTGCAAAGCAGGCGGATATTATCATGATTCTCATTAACGATGAAAAACAGGCAAAGCTCTATCAGCAGGATATTGCACCGAACCTCAAACCCGGCAATATGCTGATGTTCGCACACGGCTTTAACATTCATTTCAGCTGCATCGTACCGCCGGCAGATGTCGATGTGACGATGATCGCACCGAAAGGTCCGGGACACACCGTTCGCTCCGAATATCAGGCGGGCAAGGGCGTTCCCTGTCTCGTCGCCGTACATCAGGACGCAACAGGCAAGGCAAAAGACATGGCACTGGCATACGGCCTTGCGATCGGCGGCGCACGCGCCGGTTTGCTGGAAACGACCTTCCGCACCGAAACCGAAACCGATTTGTTCGGTGAACAAGCTGTGCTGTGCGGCGGCGTCTGCGCACTGATGCAGGCGGGCTTTGAAACGCTGGTCGAGGCGGGCTATGATCCCAGAAATGCGTATTTTGAGTGTATCCATGAGATGAAGCTGATTGCCGATCTGATCTATTATAGCGGCTTTGCCGGCATGCGCTATTCCATTTCCAATACCGCGGAATACGGCGACTATATCACCGGTCCGAAAATCATCACCGATGATACCAAGAAGGCAATGAAGCAGATTCTCAAAAATATTCAGGACGGCTCCTTTGCAAAGGACTTCCTGCTCGACATGTCCGATGCGGGCGGTCAGGTGCATTTCAAGGCAATGCGCAAACTGGCTTCCGAGCATCCGGCAGAACAGATCGGCGCGGAGATCCGCAAGCTGTACAGTTGGAGCGATGAGGATAAGCTCATCAACAACTGATCTGTCACGCACGAGGGCTGCAAACCCGTAAACAGATTCCCAGACATACAGAGGTGGATAACATGTGCGGAAATTATTTCTGTGAAGGCGCGGATCAAGCGGCACAGCGTTCGCTGTTCAACGCGCTCGGATTTACAAAAGAGGAAATGCACAGACCGCTGGTCGGCATTGTCTCTTCCTACAACGAGATCGTACCGGGACATATGAACCTTGACAAAATCGTTGATGCGGTGAAGCTCGGCATCGCTGCGGCGGGCGGTACACCGGTCGTATTTCCTGCCATCGCCGTCTGTGACGGCATTGCAATGGGACACACCGGCATGAAGTATTCGCTTGTCACGCGCGATCTGATTGCCGATTCCACAGAGTGCATGGCACTGGCACACCGCTTCGATGCACTGGTCATGGTGCCGAACTGCGATAAAAATGTGCCGGGTCTGCTGATGGCTGCTGCCCGCATCAATGTACCGACCGTCTTTGTCAGCGGCGGTCCGATGCTCGCAGGTCATGTCAAGGGCAAGAAAACTTCGCTTTCCAGCATGTTTGAAGCCGTCGGTGCCTTCACAACCGGCAGAATGTCCGCAGAAGATCTGGAAGATTTTGAACAGCACGCCTGTCCGACATGCGGCTCCTGCTCCGGCATGTATACCGCAAATTCCATGAACTGCCTGACGGAGGTGCTGGGCATGGCACTGCGCGGAAACGGCACCATCCCTGCCGTTTATTCCGACCGCATCCGGCTGGCAAAACAGGCGGGTATGCAGGTCATGGAGCTGTGGCGGCAGAATATCCGTCCGCGCGACATCATGACAGAAAAGGCAATCTGCAATGCCCTGACCGCCGATATGGCTCTCGGCTGCTCGACAAACAGTATGCTGCATCTCCCCGCAATCGCGCATGAGTGCGGCGTGGAGATCAATCCGGATACGGCAAACCGAATCAGTGTCAAAACACCGAACCTCTGTCATCTTGCACCGGCAGGCAGCACCTATATGGAGGATCTTAACGAGGCGGGCGGCGTATATGCCGTGCTCAATGAACTGAACAAAATCGGGCTGATTCATACCGACTGCATCACCGTCACGGGAAAAACCGTCGGAGAGAACATCGCCGGATGCGTCAGCAGCAATCCGGAGATTATCCGTCCGATTGACAATCCGTACAGCAAAACCGGCGGCATCGCCGTGCTGCGGGGCAATCTCGCGCCCGACAGCTGCGTCGTGAAACGCAGTGCCGTTGCGCCGGAAATGCTTGTACACAAGGGCCCTGCCCGCGTCTTCGACTGCGAAGAGGACGCCATCGCTGCCATCCGGCAGGGCGGCATCCGTGCGGGCGATGTCGTTGTCATCCGCTATGAGGGACCTGCCGGGGGGCCGGGAATGCGCGAAATGCTCGCGCCGACCTCTGCCATTGCAGGTGCCGGACTGGACAAAGATGTCGCGCTGATCACCGACGGCCGCTTCTCCGGTGCGACAAGAGGTGCTGCGATCGGACATGTCTCTCCGGAAGCGGTCAAGGGCGGCACAATCGCCTATGTCAAAGACGGCGACATCATAACCATCGACATTCCGAACTATTCCATCACACTGGAAGTTTCCGATGAAGAGCTGGATGCGCGCAGAAAGTCCATGCCGATTCGGAAAAAAGACAACATATCCGGCTACCTCAAACGCTATGCCGCTGCCGTTTCCTCTGCGGATCGGGGCGCGATCATCAATCAGTAAATCAGAAAGGGTGATATTATGGGCATGACCATGACGCAGAAAATTCTTGCGGCACATGCCGGACTGGACAGCGTGGAAGCAGGGCAGCTCATCATGGCAGGTCTTGACCGCATTCTCGGCAATGACATCACTTCACCGGTTGCGATCCGGGAATTCTCCAAGCTCGGCGTTGACCGCGTTTGCGATCGGGAAAAAATTACAATGGTAATGGATCATTTCGCACCGAACAAGGACATCAAAGCCGCAGAGCAGTGCAAAATGTGCCGCGACTTTTGCGGAGAATACGGTGTGAACCACTTCTATGACGTCGGACAGATGGGCATTGAACATGCGCTCCTGCCCGAAAAAGGTCTGGTGACTGCGGGCGATGCCGTCATCGGCGCAGATTCGCACACCTGTACCTACGGTGCGCTGGGCGCGTTTTCCACCGGCGTCGGCTCGACCGACATGGCTTGCGGCATGGCAATCGGAAAGGCATGGTTCAAGGTGCCGCACGCGCTTCACATCCATCTGACCGGCTCCCTGCAAAAATATGTTTCCGGCAAAGACGTGATTTTACATATCATCGGGAAGATCGGCGTGGACGGCGCACTGTACCGCTCTATGGAATTTTCCGGAGAGGGGCTTTCTTCCCTGACGATGGCAGACCGCCTCTGCATCGCCAATATGGCAATCGAGGCCGGCGCGAAAAACGGCATCTTTGCGGTCGATGACATCACACTGCAATATCTGCGCGAACACGGCGCAAAGGAACCCGTGATCTATCAAGCGGATCCCGATGCACAGTATGACGATGTCGTTGAAATTGATCTCTCACAGATCCGCCCGACGGTTGCATTTCCGCATCTGCCGGAAAATGCCAAAACCTTCGATCAGTTCGGTGAAATCAAGATTGATCAGGTTGTCATCGGCTCCTGCACAAACGGCAGACTCGAAGATCTGCAAGCTGCTGCGGAGATCCTGAAAGGACGCAAATGCGCGAAAAACGTGCGCGTGATTGTCATTCCGGCAACCCAGAAGGTCTATCTGGATGCCAGGGAACTCGGACTGCTCAAAATCTTCATTGGCAGCGGTGCGATTGTCTCCACACCGACCTGCGGACCGTGTCTCGGCGGCTACATGGGCATTCTCGCCGCCGGAGAACGCGCAATCGCCACAACCAACCGCAATTTCGTCGGCAGAATGGGTCACCCTGAATCGGAAGTCTATCTCGCAAGCCCCGCAGTCGCGGCTGCAAGCGCAGTCACCGGCAGGATCACCAGCCCGGAGGAGGTCATGAACCATGAAATATGAGGGTACTGTCATCCGATACGGAGACAATGTCGATACCGATGTCATCATCCCCGCACGCTATCTCAATACCAGTGACCGTGCCGAACTTGCTTCACACTGCATGGAGGATCTGGACAAAACATTCGTCAATCGGGTGCAGCCGGGTGACATCATTGTTGCCGGACAGAATTTCGGCTGCGGTTCTTCCCGCGAACATGCTCCGATTGCCATTCAGGCAAGCGGTATCTCGGTGGTCATCGCAAAGAGCTTCGCCCGCATCTTCTACCGCAATGCCATCAACATCGGACTGGCAATCGTGGAATGCCCTGCGGCTGCGGACGGCATCTCTGAGGGCGACCGCGTTGAAGTCGATCTGGACTGCGGCGTCATCCGCAACCTGACAACCGCAGCAGAATATAAAACGGCTCCGTTCCCGCCGTCCATCCAGAAAATCATCGAAAGCGGCGGCCTAGTCAAAGCCATCGCAAAAGGCGTAATTGCCTGATGCCGAAAACAGCAGAAAGGAAACGATCCCAATGAAATACAATATCGCGCTGCTGCGCGGCGACGGCATCGGTCCGGAGATTGTGGACAGCACTGTTGCCGTACTGAACAAAATCGGCAATCGCTTCTGCCATCAGTTCACCTTCACGCCGTATCTGATCGGCGGTGCCGCGATTGATGCAACCGGCAAGCCGCTCCCAAACGAAACTGTGGAGGGCTGTCTCAAATCGGACAGCGTACTGCTCGGCGCGGTCGGCGGTCCCAAATGGGACGATCAGCCCGGAGAAAACCGTCCGGAAAAAGCATTGCTCGGCATCCGTGCGGCACTGGGGCTGTATACCAACCTGCGCCCTGCAAAACTCTATCCGGCACTGCGCAGTGCTTCGCCGCTGAAAGATGAAATCGTCAGCGACGGCTTCGATCTGATGATTGTGCGTGAACTGACCGGCGGCATCTATTTCGGAGACCGCGGCTACCGACAGGGTAAATACGGCGAGGAGGCATTCGATACGGAGGCGTACAGCGTCACGGAAATCGAACGCATCGGCAGAGCGGCGTTCGATGCTGCCATGAAGCGCAGCAAGCGTCTGACCAGCATCGACAAGGCAAATGTGCTCGAAAGCTCCCGCCTCTGGCGCAAGACCATGCACAAACTCGCAGAGGAATATCCGGATGTTGCATACAGCGACATGTTCGTGGACAATGCCGCCATGCAGCTCGTGCGCAATCCGCAGCAGTTCGATGTCATTGTCACCTCCAACATGTTCGGTGACATTCTCTCCGATGAGGCGTCCCAGATTACCGGCTCCATCGGGATGCTCGCGTCGGCGTCGCTCGGTGACAGCACACGCGGTATGTATGAACCGATCCACGGTTCTGCGCCGGATATTGCCGGACAGGATCTTGCAAATCCGATTGCGGCAATTCTGTCCGGCGCGATGATGCTCCGCTATTCCTTCGGTCTTTCTGATGGGGCGGATGCAATCGAACAGGCAGTGGACAATGTGCTGGATGCCGGATACCGCACTGCCGATCTGCTCCGCAATGCGGACAGCCGCCCGCTGAAAGGCTCGGAAATGACGCAGAAAATATTGGAGGCGATTTGAAAAGATGATTCGCAATAAAAAATTACAGGAGCTTGATCTCTCACTGAATTCGCTCATCGTTTTCCGGCGCATCCTTGTGGATCCGGTGATTGTGCCGCTTCGCCCGCTGCTCGATACCGAAACCACCGACCCGATCATCCAGCTCCGGCAATATGCAGAATTCACCTCGCGGCTGTTTCCGCAGAATATGAACCTCACCGAGTATCTGCTGAATCTGGTGCTGGAAGATGACAATTTCTTCATGCGGATGATTGCGCGCGGCGAGGAACCGGATGACATTCTGCAAGCATGCGTCCGCAATGAGCTGAGTGTGATTCAGCGTCTGGCGACGCTCAAACCGGTCGAACTGATGAAGGAAATCTCCTACTACGGTCCGCTGCCGGAATGGAAGATCTCAAAGGTTGATTTCGCAGAGGTGTATTTCTCGCGGCTCGCGGAAATCGGAAAATTCGGCTACGGACATTTCGCAAAGAGTACCATGTTCACTGTAAACGGCGAAAAAACCGTCCCGGTGCTGCACCCTGACCCGATCCGGCTGAGCGATCTGTTCGGTTACGAAGCTGCACGAAACGAGGTAATTGACAATACACGCGCACTGCTGCAAGGCAAGCCTGCTCAGAATGTTCTGCTGTACGGCGATGCCGGTACGGGAAAATCGTCCACCGTCAAGGCATTGGTCAACGAATTCGCGTCAGAAGGATTGCGCCTCATTCAGATCACAAAGGAACAGCTGCCGCAGCTTCCCTGCATTCTTGACAGCATCTACGACAATCCGCTGAAATTCATTCTGTTCCTCGATGATCTCTCGTTTGCTGCCGGCGACGACAGCTTCGGCGCGCTCAAAGCCATACTGGAAGGCTCTGTCTCCGCCATGCCGGAAAACGCGGTCTTCTATGCCACCAGCAACCGCAGACATATCATCCGCGAACGGTTCTCCGACCGCGGCGAGGACGAAATCCATCCCGATGACACGGTGCAGGAGCAGTTTTCCCTCTCGGAACGCTTCGGTCTGCGCGTCTGTTTCGCAAAGCCATCCAAGCAGGAGTATCTGGATATTGTGCTGGAACTGGCAAAACGCGGCGGAGTCTCGCAGGAGACGGATGCACTTTGTATGCAGGCAGAGCAGTTTGCACTCCGCAGCGGCGGCCGCTCTCCGCGCACCGCAAAGCAGTTTATTGCATCGCTCGCTTAATCTGAAAAATTTTCCAATTCCCTTTTTGCATATCTTCCGCGAAATCACACATACTGAAAACACAGCCGCGCAGGAAACCGACCGGCTGAATTCAGAATTCCGCGAAAGAGGTACACTGCAATGTGGGATAAACTTGCGTTGATCCTGCTGGTCATCGGCGGCATCAACTGGGGTCTCGTCGGCATCTTCGAGCTCGATCTCGTGGCTTGGATGTTCGGCGGCGCAGCCTCCATCGTGAGCAGAATGATCTACATTCTGGTGGCAATTTCTGCTGTCTGGTGCATTTCATTTCTGTTCCGCGATCGGCTCTCCGTTCGTACGGAAAGCTGATAAAACACCCGCATCCCATGCAGGATGCGGGTGTTTTTGAAAAGAAAAGGACGGACAATCCACTTGTGATAGTCCGTCCCTGAATTATATTCTGTGATCTGCAACAACGGCAATCTTTGTTGCACTATTTGCTACAGTGTGATTTGCATATGTGTCCCAATCTGGTTCATAGCTATCATCAGCTTGATTCCCCCACATATCCCATCCAACACGATCTCCACGAGCAAACATTTCAAGCCTCGGGCCAGGCGAACAAGATTCAATCAATGAAACAAATTCGTCAGGTTTCCGGCTATGCTCCCGTTTCATGGTTCTAAGCAAATTGACCTGCGATCTTCCAGGCTGCAAAGTCCGATTGTTACCGCCCTTGATTCCAAACAACAGAATCTCTGTTACATTGCGAAAATAAAATCCTACACCTCTACCATCTGGTTGACCATCTTTTCGTACTTTTTCCCATATCAAATTAGTTTTATACTCGAACCCCCATGCACTCATAACTGCAAGTCCCTCTGGCAGAAGAGCATTAGGAACCCAAAGGTAAAGGTGGCACTTATCATCTGTAACTTCTGCTACTGGCATCGCCATAATCTCATCCAATGACATTGTCTCATACCGATTCAGTCGCCTATGCTCTGGTGCCACTTTTCCAGTCCTATTCTGAAATTGCCAAGGTGGATCAGCATAAATAGTCTTATATTTCTTTCCGCAAGTAAATTCACAAAAATCAGCAATCGTTTCGCTAAAAACACTCATTTCAATAACCCTCTATACATCCCTTTTTTATGCCGACTGCCAATATTGGGCAGCCACCATTTCTTCTGGATTCAAGCCTATAAGTAAGCTTCCCCATCCAAGTCGTAGATGCTCCATATTTACTTATAATATTGATCGCCTTGAACACTTCATTCAGTTCTTCCGATCTGGTAACAATCACGCCAACATCAATAATTCCACAATCAAAATATGTTCGCATCGCCAGCAGATCACGGTCAAAAGTTTGATCTTTACTATTCCATTCAAGATCAAAAGCCACCTTATTCTTCAAAAAATCAATATTATGTCCATCAATATATCCATCAATGGTTTTTTCGTCAAAAGGATCATCGGAAAACCTGCCACGCCGCTGCACATTTCTTCTCGGATACATTTTGACTATCAAATCGCCCGTTATCCTTATTTCACGCCATCCATATGGATATAGAACATCATCAAATTTTTTGGGAATATTCGTTTCATTCCCGCCTGCCTGCTTCAAATCATCGACAGAAATCACAAGATTTCTGAGGCTTTCTTGGATTTCCTCCCATTCCTGAGGAAAAGCATCAGAGAGTATCTCTAAAGCATGACCATAGTTGTAAAACTCGAATTTTTCTTGCAAATCCATTGAAATCCGATCCATAATACATACCCCTTTTTCATACTTTTGACCAAGGTGCGTGCTTTATTATGCTGTGTTATGCCTTATCTTTTTTCTTTTTCCCGAATTTGATCTCTGTGCCGTTGGCGATGCGTTTGAGATTCCGGATATGCTTTGCAATCATACACACCGTCGGAATCAGCAAGATCAGCAGCTCCGGTATGCTTTTTGTTTCAATCCACCAGCAGACCGGCAGCAGTACCGTGCAGAGCAGCGTCGCCAGCGCGATATATCGCAGTGTGAGCAGGATGACGGCTGTGATGAGAATGCCCGCGACGAAAAACCGCCAGTCCAGTGCGAGGCTCAGCCCCAGCAGGGAGGCAAAGCCCTTTCCGCCGCGAAACTGCATCCAGAACGGATACATATGCCCCAGAATAACCGCCGCTCCGACCGCAATGCTGAGATGCGCACAGTCATCCGGCACTGCAATCACATGCCGAAGCAGAAACACCGGCAGAAACGCTTTGAGAATATCGACCAGTGCCGAGCAGACCGCCGCCCCCTTGCCCATTGTGACAAGCGCGTTTGAAGCGCCGGCGTTGCCGGAACCGCTCTGCCGGATGTCAAAACCCCTGCATTTTGCAAGAATCGCCGCCGTATTGCAGCAGCCCAGCAGATAGCCCGCCAGCACGCCGCAAACGTACCAAAGAATTGCATTCCAGTTCATTGCATCACCTGTTGATGTCCAGTTTTTCCGTGCCGCCCATCAGAACAAGGCGGTTATCAGCCGCAGAAAAATGCTTGGCGGCTCCGCTGCGCATATAAATATCAAACGCCGTGTCAATCGCGGTAATGTCCGCATCCTCTGCATAGCTGCCCATATCCAGCGCGTGTGTTCCCTCAAAATGAATTCCCACATCACACTGCTTCATCGTGATCACGGGCTGCCCGTCGCCGGAGCCAATGCCGATGATGCGCTGCGCAGTGATCTCCGCAGAGAATGTCGAATCTTTCAGCTGGAAGCTGCCGCCGCCCTCCTGTGAGCCGATGCCGGTCAGGATATTGCCCGACCCCAGCAGCGTGATATTCGCCGTATTGCAGGTGACGGTCGGTGCGCCGGTCTGTGCGCCGATCGCAACGCCGGAATTCAAATGCGTGTCAAATGTTGCCGAACAGCCCGCCAGTGCAATCTGACAGCTGTCATCGAGCGTGCCGATGCCGACGCCGTTCGCACCGCTCATCTGGATAAAGACCGTCGTTCCCGTAACAGAGATCTGCTGGTTCTTGCCGACGCCGCCGCCGATGCCGATACATTCATCTCCGTTGGAAATCAGATTCAGACAGCCAGCAAGATCAATGCTGATCTTTCCGCAGGCAAAATCCGGATCTGCACCGATCGCAAATGCCTTGGTCTCGTTCACGCTGATACTGAGATTGCCCTTGCCTGTGATATACAGTTCACTGCTCTCCGGCACATGAATGCCGCCCGCGTCCATGCGGTTGTCTCCGACAAATTCCAGTGTGACACGGGAATTTCTGCCGACCTGAATCAGCGGAACCGGATGCGATGCGCTGAGATGCACATCATGCATCAGAATGTGGCAATCGGTATCATCGTTGATGCGGATATGCACATTGCTCACTGCATCAAAATCTCCGATCAGCTCCAATTCGGGCTGTGCCACAAAGATGTCGGTATATTTTTCCGCGTCAAGCTGCGGCAGACTGAGCGACAGCTCACCCTCTGTCACATAGCGTTTCAGCAGGGTCTGCTTTGCCGCAGAAGCACTGAATTTGAGCATGAGCGCGGTCAGACGCTCCGAAACCTCTGTCTGCGGGGCTTCCGAGGGCATTGCCGTGAAGTTGCCCTGAATCAGATCCGCGCCGAACCGCACGGATGCACGCAGTTCTTCCAGTGTTTCCACGCCCTCTGCCAAAGCCATGAAGCCGTTGGCATGTGCAAATTCAATGATATTGGTGACGAAATGCTGTTTTTTCGGTTCCTCGTGGATATTGGAAATCAGACTGCGGTCGATTTTCACATAGTTCGGAGAATACCGCAGCAGATTGGAGATGTTGGAGTATCCCGTGCCGTAGTCGTCAACGGCAATGTCCATATGATTTGCAAGACAACGCTGCTGTATCTGTTGCAGCTCCGTGCCGTCGGTTTCCGCCTGCTCTGTGAATTCCACAACCACCTGCGGGAGCAGATCGCCGTATTCCTCCATGAGCTGCAAGAAATCGGAATCGCTGAGAAAATGTCCGGGGATACTGTTGATAAAGATGCGCTTCTCACGAAACGGCTCCGGATGCTCCCGGATATATTTCAGCACATTGTTGTATGTCAGCCACTCAATCTCGTACAGTCTGCCGGTTTGTGTTGCATACTGCAAAATGGTCAGCGGCGGATACTGCACCTCACCTTTCGAGCGCATGAGGGCTTCATAGGCATAAATCTGACCGTTCTTGACATTGATGATCGGCTGGAAACGGTATTCCAGCAGATTTTCATTGAGGATGCGGTCAATCGCAGCGGCATCCTTATCGGTAAATCCCGCATGGGGTTCCGTATTCTGTCCGCTGTTCTTCTGCACCTCTTTCAGTGCGACCGCCTCATTGAGCATACTTTCCAGCGACAGTGCCGCGTTGATCGGAGAAGATACTCTTCCGACGGCAATTTCCAGACTGTAACTCTTGCCGGAAACCTGATTGTAGCTCAGCAGACGCTTATCCAGCACACTGAGCAGTGCATCCGTCGTATTGGTGCGGATGTGTGAACTGAAAAATGCAATGAGGAATTCATCGCCGCCGATCCGCGCCGCCGTCACATCTCTGTCGATGCAGTCGTTGATGGCATTGGACAGGCTGAGCAGCGCGAGATCGCCCTCTGCATGACCGAACACACTGTTGATCTGACGCAGCCGTTTCAGTCCGATGACAACCATTTCCAGACGCTCACCGGCATGATTCTCGTTCTGAATGCGCTCATTCAGTGCCTTCATCGCGCCCTGCAAATTGAGCATACCCGTCAGCGAATCGCGGATCCGCGCTGCTACGAGCTTCTCATTCATCGCCTGCACGCGGGATGTTTTCAGACTGGATCCGATGACATTGCCTGCTGTGTGGATGAATTTCGGCAGCTTAAAGCATTCGCTTTCCACATCGTCGCCGTAATAAACATAATATCCGTACACCTCACTGAGCATATAAATCGAGGTGACATACAGTGTCTTGCCGCTTTCCAGCACCTTTTCCAGATCCGGAATCAGCTGAGAGCGCGCAATCATCGAAAACTGCTTCTCTTTTTTCCGGTGCAGCACCGTGCTCATCAGCTCTGCGGAATCGGCAAACTGTTCCAGACTGGATTCACTCAGCTCAGCGGAAAGGCAGTCGCGCAGACACAGACAGGCGTTCTCCGGAAAATGTCCTGCCATGACATCGAGATAGTCAATCACGGTTGCCTGCTTTCTGCCGAGCAGTTCTCCCTGAATCCAGTGTTCCTCGGATTCCTGATTGACACTCATCTCAATCAGATGATACAGATCCCGGATGCCCTCATTGTGATCGCGGTGTTCCGTGACCTTGCAGCCGCAGGATTCGGACAGGCGCACAACCGGTGCAATGCCCGTCTGCAAATCCGCCGGATCGCCGTCGAGAATCAGCTCTGCAATATCCAGTGCCGCTGTACAGAGCCGGTGATAATCCTTGACGCATGTCGTCAGGCGCGGGATATGATACCGCTCTTTCATAATGCCCTCCGCGCCGGTTACAATGACATCCTCCGGCACGCGCAGACCGTGCTGCCGCAGCACAGAACAGACCGCAATCGCCATCTCATCGTTGACACAGACAATCGCCTCCGGCGTATCCAGCGCGAGAAACTGTTCCGCAGCCGCTTTTGCGGGCAGCTCCCAGTAATCTCCGTATCCGACACGCTCCTCCTCAAACGGCAGCTTATGATTGTGCAGAGCTTCCTTATATGCCATGACCATGCACTCCGAGCCGTAATGCCCGCGAATGCCGGTCATCAGATTGACGCGCTTGCATCCGTGATCGCCCAGCACATGTTCCAGCATCCCGTCGAACGCCTGATTGGCATACGAATAGACCGACGGTACGCCGTCCATCTTTCCGTCATAGCACATCACGGGAATCTGGTTTTCCTTGGCAAGCTGCGCAATCGTGTCCGCGACCAGATTATTTTTCAGGGTTTCCCGCATAATGACGATCAGATCCGTAATCTGCGACGGAATCAGGTCAAACGCGCTGAAACAGGAAGAATAGCTCCGCTTATCGCGGACATTGTTATCCAGACCAGAGTTGAACACCAGCACATAATAACCGCGTTTGCGCGCTTCGCTGACAAATGCCTGTACGCTTTCCAGCACCTCCTGATTATGAATCCGTGAGGTGCAAAGCGCGAAGACCGGTACACCGTTCAGCATCGGGACCCCCCCTCTCATCATTTCAAATAGCGATACTTACCTATCATTATTCTAACACGAATGCGCCTGTTTGTCAATGGGGAAAGCGACAATCGTGCATGACTGTCTACAAAACGACAGCAGCAAAAGCGAAGAACCGCTCCCATCGTTCATAAAATATTTTGCGGCAGTTCATAAAATATCCATAAATCATTGACAAATCAAACAGTTTGTGCTACAATGGTATTCAGGAAACTTTTTAGATTTGACCGGCTGCATGCCGATCGGAAGAAAGAAGGTGCGCCGTACAGCATGAACTACCATGTCGATGTCCACGCGAATCTGCTGCCGGGAATGCCGGGCATCGGAAACCGCGCGCTGACAAAGGAAGAAGCCCTTGCGCGCATGGAAGCCTGCAAGGAAAGCAATATCAAGCTGTCCGTTGCTGCACCGTATTTTTCACCGGATACGCAGACACCGGAGGCATTTCTCGCCTGCCGGGATGCCGCACTCGCTGCGCAGACAGAAGCGGCACAGCCCATGCGTCTTGTCGGCGGCGCGGTTCTTCCGCTGTCATGGTGCGTGGAGCATCCGCGGGAGATGAAGCCGTTCATCCTCGGTGACTCCAATTATGTGCTGGTGGATCTGCCGCAGGAGCCGGTCACAGAGGCTTTCTGCGAAACGCTCTCCCGTCTCCGGATCGTGAGCGGACTGTGCCCGATTGCCGTCGATATTGACCGCTACTATGATTTCTGGTCGCCGGAAGACTGGTTCGCGCTGCGTCAGACAGGCATGCTGCTGCAAATCTCCGTGAACGGCATGCTCCAACCGGAAAACCGCAAGCTGACACTCTATCTCCTCGCCAATCAGTACGCCCATTTTGTCGCAACCGGTTCGCGCTCAGTCGATGAGCCGCTGCATTTCACGGAGGCAATGCGCATGATCCAGCGCAGTCTGCCCGCACATCTCTATCGCCGCATCAAAAACAACGCAGGCATGCTGCTTTCCAATGCAGAGCCAGCCTCGTTCCTCTAATAGTATGCCCAAAATCTTTCATGATAAAAAAAGCGCGCATCCTTTTACCGGATGCGCGCTGTTCTTTCTCATTTATTTATTACGCAGTGAAGAAACGCTGATTCGCTTCAAAAACGCCGTGCGGTTTCAGCTCACGGTAGCCCGTGACCTCCGGCGGCAGATTCAGATTCGGCGCGTCAATCATCGCGGTCATCGGCTCCGGACAGAAATATCCGTTGAAGCCCTTGTCATTCCAGACAATCCAGAACTTATATTCCTCGCTGACCTCATAGCAGATCTTTTTGCCGCTTGCGACATCTTCTGCAATCACGCCGTAAAACTTCTGACCGTCGAGCATTCCGTACTCTGCCTGATACATATCGTTATCAAGATTTTGCAGCACCGGACACTTGGTGCCGTTTTTATATTCCAGATCGGAGAGCTTCGGTTCCAGCAGACGCTCCGTCGGCAGGCAGCGTTCATTCAGCTCGCAGCGTTTCCCGATCGGTACCATCAGGCGCATATCCTCTGCCTTTGCACCGTCAAGGAACGGTGCCTGAATGGTCGTGTGCGTTGCCAGCGAAACCGGCAGCACCTTCTCCGAAAGGTTGATCATCGCAAACTTGTGCTCCAAGCCGTACTCACTGAGCGTGAACGTCAGCTCCACACGGAACCGCAGCGGAAGATATTCAAAAAACGGATCGTTTTCATCATAGGTATACGCTGTCTTGACAACGGCGCAGTTTTCATCTGCGTGCTGGGACAGAACCGTATATGCCCGCTTGTGCAAAAAGCCGTGAATGTGATTGTGATACGGTGCTTTCTCATTGACCGGCAGCTGATACACTGCATCGGAGGTTTTCAGAACGCCGTCAGCAAAACGGTTCGGCAGATAAAGTGTCGGGAGACCCCAGACTTCTGCGGACTGCCGCAGTGTATCTGCTGTGTTATCCGGCGAAAACCGGAACACGTCGATATTGTTTGCCACATCCCGCAGCCGGATGACATTCGAGCCAAGCTCATAGGCGATATATGCCTCATAGCCGCCCGCTGACATCATTATGCAGGGTGTGCCGTTCAAAACCGTTTGCTGTATCATATTCATAGTGTGTATAGCCTCCTTACGCTAAGGGTCGGGAAATGCCGATTCATCTTAGTATAGCACATTTTCGGCAAAAAGGCAAGTCTCGCGGCTGTTTTTGGCAATCTGTACGAATATTATCCCGATTTTTGGTCACAACGCGAACGAACAGTGTCGAACCGGATCGAAAACGCAGCATTTTGTGCGGTTTCGATTGGAGCCCGCCTGCAATTATACGGCGTTCTGCGGCAGTTTCCGACAATTTGCCGGTCAGTCACTGCATATGACGCCCTTCTATCCCGCAAATTATTCGGCGATTCTCACAACGGTCTTGCACTTGACAAAGCGCAAAATGTATGATATTATAGCAGTATACTCTACTGCCCTACTACCCTACTGCCCTAATACATGCAGAAAGGATAACGCTATGAAAACATTGATGAAACTTTCGGCGGCAATGACGGCAGGCGCGACAGTTTGCGCGATGTTCTGCGCGTTTCCCGCAAATGCAGGAATCATAAACAGCACCGGCGGAGATTATGCGGAAATACCGGCAGTCTCTGGCAAGGGTGAAGTCGGGACAGCAGATGCTGCCGGAATCAATGTAGCATATCACACACAGGACGAGATACGCACTTATCTCAACGCGCACCCCTTCTCGTACACAGGCGATGAGACCTACGACAGCAACGGCACCCCCGACGATCAGGCGGAGCAGAATGCGATCAACTGCCTGAATTATATGCGCTACATAGCAGGACTTGATGAGGTCACGCTGAATGCTTCCTATCTTGAACAGGCTCAGGCGGCGAGTATCGTAATCGGCGAGCTTGGCTATCTTTCGCACAGTCCCTCCCAGCCGGATACTGTTTCCGACGAGATTTATGCACGCGGCGCACAGGGCGCAGGCAGATCGAATCTTGCCATGTATTCAAGAGGCTGGGGTTCAAGAGCTGCATTTTCTGTTGTGATGTATATGTCTGACTCTGACAGTTCAAATATCGACTGTGTCGGTCACCGCCGCTGGTGCCTGAATGCGCCGATGAAACAGACTGCCTTTGGTTTCTATCAGTCAGGGTATTATTATTACTCGGCGATGTACGCGATTGACGGATACTTCAACTCCGCTGACCGTTACGGCGTGTGCTGGCCGGCGCAAAACACTCCGACCGACGTGTTTGGCTACTATGATGACGACGCATGGAGTATCAGTATGGGCTATACCGTGGATGCATCTGCGGTAAAGGTAACACTCACGCGCGTAAACGACGGCAGGACATGGACATTCAGTCAGGCATCCTCCGACGGCGATTTCTACGTTGATAATCAGGGCTACGGACAGAGCGGCTGTATCATTTTCCGCCCTGATGATGCATCGCACAAGCAGGTGAATTACGACGCAAAACGCTATCACGACGGTGAAGTGTATCAGGTAACGATCGAGGGACTGAAAACGCTTGTCAGCTATACGGTCAATTTCTTCGATATCGAAGGCGGACAGACCACAACGACAACAACGACAACCACAACAACAACCGTACAGCAAATGACGGAATACGATCTGAACGGGAACGGAACAACGGATCTTGCCGATGCCGTTTTCCTCCTCCGGTGCATCGCAGAAGAGAATCCCACCGGCATTTCGCGCGAGAGGCTGTCTGCCGCTGACCTTGACGGTGACGGATCGCTCACGCTGCTGGATGTCCGTACCCTTTTGAATCTGCTGCAATCATAACAGCGCGAAAACCCGCTTCACAATGAAGCGGGTTTCATAATGCCTTGCAATTCTTCCTGAAACATGGTATAATGGACATATAAAGGAGTGACCCATCATGAACAAGGATCTGACGGCAGGCAAACCGGAAACGGTGCTGCGAAATTTCTGCCTGCCGTTGTTTGCAAGCGTCATCTTTCAGCAGCTTTACACTCTTGCAGACAGCTTTGCTGCCGGAAAATTCGCGGGAGAGGATGCCCTCGCCGCAGTCGGAAACAGCTACGAAATTACGCTGGTTTTCATTGCAATCGCATTCGGCTGCAACATCGGCTGCTCGGTGACGGTCTCACAGCTCTTCGGTGCGGGACGTCACCGCGAGATGAAAACCGCTGTCTTTACCACGCTGATTTCCGCTGCGGTACTCTGTGCAGTTCTGATGACCGGCGGCTTGCTCTGCGGCAATCTGCTGCTGCATCTGATCCACACGCCGGCAAATATCTTTGCCGACTCCCTGCTCTATCTGCGCATCTATATCTGGGGGCTGCCGTTCGTTTTTTATTATAACATTGCGACAGGTGTTTTCTCCGCGCTCGGTGATTCCAAAACGCCTTTTTATTTCCTTGCAGTATCCTCCATTGCCAATATCGGCATGGACATCCTCTTCACCGCAGTATTCGGCATGGGCGTTGCGGGTGTGGCATGGGCAACCTTCATCTGTCAGGGTACAAGCTGCCTGCTGGCTGTGGCGGCGGTTCTGCGGCGGCTCAAATCGGTCGAAACCGGTGAAAAAGCCGACCTGTTCTCCGGCAGAATGCTGCGCCGCATCGCGGCGGTCGCTGTGCCGAGCATGCTGCAACAGAGCTTCGTCTCCGTCGGGAATATCATCATTCAAAGTATGATTAACAGCTTCGGTTCGGGCGTTGTCGCAGGATATGCAGCCGCAGTCAAGCTCAACAACCTTGTCATCACTTCACTGACCACACTGGCAAACGGCGTGTCCAATTTCACGGCGCAAAATCTCGGAGCGGGAAAACCGGCGCGCATCCGTGCGGGATTTTTTGCGGGATTGAAGCTGGTCTGGATGCTCTGCATTCCGGCGGCAATCCTGTACTTTTTCGCTGCAAGCATGCTGATTGCAGTCTTTCTCGAAGAGCCGGACGGCACGGCACTGGAAACCGGCATCCGGTTTCTGCACATTGTTTCGCCGTTCTATTTTGTCGTCGCTGCAAAGCTGATCGCGGACGGCATCCTGCGCGGAAAGGGTCTGATGGGCAGATTCATGGCGGCGACACTGACCGATCTGGTTCTGCGCGTCGTGCTGGCATGGCTGCTCTCCCGGCGTTTTGCAGCATCCGGCATCTGGATGGCATGGCCGGTCGGCTGGACGATTGCCACCTGCATGTCGCTGGTTTTCTGTCTCCGCTCCATGCGCAGCAATCCGGACGACAATGCACCGCGCGAACCTCTGTCCGCATAACAAAGCAGCTTCAAAAAGCAAAACCGTATCCCCGCATAAGGGATACGGTTTTTTCATGCGCATCAAAGGGTACGGCTGATTACAGAGGCGCATCCTGCTGAGAAATCAGACTCCCGCAGCGGCTCTCAGTGCCTCTGCTTTGTCTACGCGCTCCCATGCCGGCAGCAGATCCTCTCTGCCCATATGCCCGTATGCCGCGAGCTTGCGGTACTGCGGCTTGCGCAGATCAAGTGTCCGGATGATGCCCGCCGGTTTCAGATCGAAGGTCTTGCGCACTGCATTGGCAAGCGTCTCCTCATCCACAATACCGGTGCCGAAGGTCTCCACAAACACCGATACCGGCTCCGCAACGCCGATGGCGTAGGCAAGCTGCACTTCTGCACGCTTCGCCAGACCCGCTGCCACAATGTTCTTTGCGATGTAACGGGTCATATATGCTGCGGAACGATCCACCTTTGTCGGATCTTTGCCCGAAAACGCACCGCCGCCGTGACGCGAATAGCCGCCGTAGGTATCGACAATGATCTTTCTGCCTGTCAGACCCGAATCGCCCTGCGGTCCGCCGATGACGAATCTGCCCGTCGGATTGACAAAAATCTTCGTATCTGCGTCAATCAGCTCTGCCGGAATCGTCGGCTTGATCACCAGATCAATCACATCCTCACGGATCTGATCCAGCTCCACCGATGCTGCATGCTGTGTCGATACGACAATCGTGTCCACACGCACCGGCTCATTTGCTTCGTTATACTCCACTGTGACCTGTGTTTTGCCGTCCGGACGCAGATAAGAAAGCGTACCGTCCTTGCGCACAGCCGTCAGACGCAGAGACAGCTTGTGTGCAAGTGAAATCGGAAGCGGCATCTTCTCCGGCGTCTCATCGCATGCGTACCCGAACATCATGCCCTGGTCACCTGCGCCCTGCTCATCCGCATCGTCCGCAGAATCAAATGCCGAGTCAACGCCCTGTGCAATGTCGCAGGACTGCTGGTCAATCGTCGTCAGCACGGCACAGGTGTGTCCGTCAAAACCGTATTTCGCCCGATCATATCCGATGTCAACAATCACCTCGCGCGCAATCGCCGGAATATCCACCCGCGCACTGGTCGAAATCTCGCCCATGATCAGCACCATGCCTGTTGTCGTGCAGGTCTCGCATGCCACTCTCGCCGCAGGATCCTGCTCCAAAATCGCATCCAGCACAGCATCCGAAATCTGATCGCAGATTTTATCCGGATGTCCCTCTGTCACCGATTCCGATGTGAAAAACCGTTTCATTCTGTTTACCTCCGTATTCTTCGCATTTGCCGCATTGCGGCAGAAAAAAAACGATGCACTGCCGTGTTCGCCGGCACGCACATCGCCTCATCATTCCCGCATTGTTCCTCATCTTCCGGTCCGTCGCTCTGTCGGACCGCAGGACTTGGCACCATTCATATCGTTACGATATGCGGTTGCCGCGGCTTCACAGGACCCGTTCCTCCACCGCTCATGATAAGGCTCTCTCTATTATAGCGAATATTTCCTATTTTGTCAATAGGTAATCTTATAGATTTTTCCTAAGCTTGATTTTTCTTCCGATCTGTGGTATAATACAGACAATGATGCTATCCAAAATCCGAAAGAGGTGTACGGATCATGATTATTTCGACACGGGGCAGATATGCACTCCGCGTTATGATCGACCTCGCTGAACACGACGGCGACGGCTATCTTCCGCTCAAATCCATTGCCGAACGGCACGGGCTTTCCCATAAGTATGCAGAGGCAATTATGACCACCCTCTCCAAAGCCGATCTCGTTTCGGGTGTCCACGGAAAAGGCGGCGGCTATAAGCTCTGCCGCGCACCAAAAGACTATTCTGTCGGGGAGATTCTCCGGCTGACGGAAGGCTCCCTTTCTCCGGTCTCCTGCCACGGATTCGACGATGAACCGTGTGCAAATGCCGCAGAATGCCCGACATTCCCGCTCTGGGATAAGCTCAATACGATGATCCAGAATTATCTCGACAGCGTCTCCCTCGCGGATCTGCTGTATAATTCCGAATCGGAAGCAAGCAAAACAGCAGACCCGCCGCCGCATGTTCAGCGGTAAGGCGGGTCTGCGTCTTCATACATAAACCTGTTACAGGAAAAATGCGATGGCGGCTCCGATCGCTGCCAGTGTACCCAGTGCTTGCAGCATAGCTCCTCCGCAGCACCCGCCGCTTCTTCTCACCCGGCGACGCGAACGCCGGGGCGGCGGCGGAGGCGGCGGCAAATCCGGATGACGGTATACCGACGGATGTTCCGAATAATAATTGCTGAACGAACGCGCCCGAGACGGCATTGGCGGACGGTGCGGTGGACGGCTCACTGTTCGAGGTGCGCTGCGGTGCGGCGGTGCTGCTCCCCTGTGCGGACCTGCAAATCCTCCGCCCGCTCCCGGTGTGTGCGATCTGCCGCCCGGCGGTCTGCTCCCGCTGAATCCGCTATGCGGTCTTCCGCCTCCCGACGGTCTTCCGCCGCTATGCGGCCCGCCGCCCGGACCTCCTCCCGGTCTGCCTGCCATTGTGATCCCTCCGTTTTTTCTTTCAGATTCCCGATTCCGACTCTGTGTCGTTCTGTCTATATTATACCTGTATCTGCGCTGCTTGTCAAGTGATTCCAGAAAGGAGTGATCCGCCGTGACAACCCAGCAGCTCACATATGTGCTTGCCGTGGCAGACTGTCAGAGCTTCTCCAAAGCTGCCGCCAAGCTCTATGTCACACAGCCCTCCCTCAGCCAGTACATCCACAGCATCGAAAAGCAGCTCGGCGTACAGCTCTTCGACCGCGCCCTCAATCCCATACGCCTGACCGATGCCGGTGAACTCTATGTCTCCTGGGCAAGACAGATCCTTGCGATGGAGGAACAGATGCAGAATGCGATTTCCGATCTCGCAGGGCTGCAAACCGGCTCTGTCCGCATCGGCGCATCCCCCTTTCGCGTCCGCTGTCTCCTCGCACAGAGCATCGCCGCCTTCCATGCGCAATATCCGCAGATCCGTCTCGACATCTCTGAGAACGACACCCGCACGCTGCGCGATCAGCTGACTGCCGGCGAAATCGAATTCGCAATCGGCTCCGGCAGCTTCGATGAAAAACAGTTCCATGTGGAAACACTCGCCTCTGAGCGGCTCTATCTAGCGGTCTCCCCCGCGCACCCGCTCACCGCGCAGCTCCCTGACCCTCTCTCCGCAGACGACATCTGCAATGCCACAACCCGCTTTCTTCGGCAAAAGCCCGTCGATCTCAGCTCACTGCGCGATGAAACATTCGTCGCTGCAAATGCCGGAGAATATGACCGTGAACACCTTAGTACCGTCTGCCGCGACTGCGGGTTTCAGCCGAAAATTGAATACAGCGTGCAGTCCATTGAGACGGTGTTCTCCTTTGTCTGCGCCAATATGGGCGTCGCACTGCTGCCGGATTCCCTGATTTATTACGGCAATTTCCGCAAGCACCCGAATTACTACCTGCTCCCCGATGAGATTTCCGGCAGAAGCATTCTTCTGGTCTCCAAGCGCAATGCCTATCTCTCCAAGGCAACGTCCGCCTACGCGCTGCTCTTAAAACAGCTGATTGACGTCGGTACATGGAAGATGGGCGGTATGTCACAGGACGGAGCTGTGTTATGAACAAAATCCGTGAAACGCTGCGAAAGCAGATCGCAGCCGACGCGCTTTGCAGTTGCGGAGAGGGCATTAGCTGGGATGTGCTGCAAAATCAGGATACACTGACGCTCGGCTTTCTCGGCGGCTCTGTGACACAGGGCTATGCACAGAACCGGCTCTATGACAAAGCATATCCGGCATTCGCCGCAGAAATGCTCAGAAAAGAGCTGCACCGCGATGTCCGCATCGCTGTCTGTGCGGAAGCCGGTATGGATGCGATGACAGGCAACGTCCTCGCAGAGCGGGTCATCCTCTCGCAAAAACCCGATATTGTATTTCTGGAATTTGCAATCAACGAAACAACACTGCCGCCCAGCGTCCTCTCCTTTGAAAGTCTGCTGCGAAAGCTGCTCTCTGCACCGCACCCGCCGATTGTCTGTCTGCTGCTCATGCGCTCTGCCAACGACTACTCCTGTGAGAGCTTTATGCGCCCCATCGCAGAACACTACCGGCTGCCGTGCATCAGTCTTCGGCAGGGCATCCGCACGCCGCTCGATGCCGGTCTGCTCCGATGGGAGGATTTTGCCGATGCAGAAAGTCATCCCAATCCGGAGGGGCATCTTCTGCTCGCAGAATGCGTGTCGCATCTGCTCCGGACTGCCCTGCACACGCCGCAGACGCCAAAGCATCCGCTCCCGCAGCCGTGGCTCGGTGCGCCGTTTCTCTCCATGAAGCTGTGCTGCCCCGGACAGCTTGACTGTCCTGATGCCTTCGCCGCACTCGAAACCGTACCGACCGGTGAGCTGTATTTTCCGCAGGCATGGCGTCTCTCCGCTGAAACACCGCTCTCGTTCACCCTGCGCTGCCAGGTGCTGGTGCTGTTCTATGAGCAGCATCATCTGCCGCAGTACGGGAGCTGCCGCGTGCTGCGCGACGGCATTCCCATGCGCGAACCTCTCCGCAGCAACTCCATCTATGGCTGGGGCAACGCCTGCCATGCAGTCATCTTTCAATCGGAAGCTGACGAGGCGGAATCCGCAGAACACCGCATCACCCTGGAAGTCCAAAACGGCGATTTCTATATTCTCGCCGCTGCATATCACTGACATAAATCAGAATTTGCGCGGCATCATTGAGAGATGTTTTGAGGGCTCCGCCCTCAAA
>JAZQNP010000021.1:0-10801 GCA_045627405.1 Oscillospiraceae bacterium
CATCTGATGTATATTTCTCGTCAATTGAAAATTCCTTCCCGCCGAAGCACCACACGGGGAAACCGGGCAGCTTTTCATTCCACTCACGAAGACCTGCGGTGCTGTTCTCCATTGCCTTCGCATAGGCTTCTGCCGAATGGGAAAGGCGCTCCGCAGCCTGTTCCAAAGAAGAGACCTCTTTTTTCCCAGATGCGGTTGTCGCCTGAGAAGCAGAACTCATCGCCTGAGTTGCTTCGTCAAGAGAATTTGCTACCGAATTCGCATATTCCTCCGCTTTGGGGGCAACGATCTTTTCCGCTGCTGAACTTACCGCATCTCGAATACCTTTGCTGATGCCGTCATTTACGGCATTGCGAATCAGATTCTTTAATAAACTCATCTGTTTACCTCCAATCAGGTGCCATCATGCACCGTTTTTTCTTGTCCTGAACTGAAATCAACCTGTACGGCTTCCTCATTATCGTTCCAGATGATTCCTTTGTAGTGATGTTCCTTCGCGCATTTGACACATACGGTTTTCCCGTCTGTTTCTTCACATTCTACCGTACAGTCATTGCAGATTGCCGCGCCGCATAATAGATTGTGTATGAATGATCGCCCCAGACCGCTGTGCGCTTTGCGACAACACGCGCCCGCGCTGTCTGCTCCGGCATTTTGCTGACCTTCCGATTGTGATTCGCCGAGCGGATAAATACCGAGATCACATAGGCGAAAATTGCGATCCCCACGATCGAGACCAGGAAAAACATAATCACAAATGATGCAGGTGCGCCGTGAAATATGTTGCTCATTGCTGTACCTCCGTTGATTATTTGTCGTCAAAGCACGGCTTTCCCGTGATCTTTGTCACGCCGCATGCACTGCATTTCAGGCGGCAGTGCGGTGTGACCTGCGCTGCCTTTGCCTTCTCGTTCTCCTTGATGAGAAACGCCTTGTCCACATAATAATCAATGTGATCCCACGGGAACAGCTCCTCATAGCTGCGGACGCGGTTTGCATAGAATTCGGGTGTCAGCCCGACGGCATCGAACGCCTCCTGCCAGAGGTCGAAGCGGAAATGCTCGCTCCACGCATCAAAGATGCAGCCGCGTTTCCATGCTTCGAGGATAACCCTGCTGAGGCGGCGGTCGCCGCGTGCCAGCACCGCTTCGAGAATACTCATATCCGGTGCATGCCAGCTTGCGCGGATGCGCTTATGACCGGATACGGCTTCTTCGAGCACCTTTTGTTTATGAGCGATCATTTCGCGGGTGTCCTGCGGGTGGAATTCAAACGGTGTAAAGGGCTTTGGTACAAAGGTGGCAACCGAGCAGGAGATCTGCACCGGCTTGCCTTTGGGTCTGCGTCCCGGTTCATTTTGGTTTTCGTAGAACATATCGACCACGCGCTGTGCCAGCTCAATGATGCCGCGAATGTCGTCGTCCGTTTCGGTCGGCAGTCCCATCATAAAATAGAGCTTCACGGAGGTCTGCCCTGCATTGAATGCGATCTTGCAGGTGCGCATCAGTTCTTCCTCGGTGACATTCTTGTTGATGACATCGCGGAGACGCTGCGTGCCTGCTTCGGGCGCGAAGGTCAGACCGCTGCTGCGCACGCGGCGGAGCCGGTTCATCAGACCGGTGCTGAAATTATCGACGCGCAAAGACGGCAGACTGAGATTGATATGGGCATCGTCGGTGAACGTGAGCAGCCCGTCCATCATCTCCTCGATCTGCGAGTGATCGGATGTCGAGAGCGAGCAGAGCGACAGTTCTTCATATCCGGTGCTGTCGATCAGCTTTCTCGCCTGCTTGCAGACAGTTTCGGGCGTTTTTTCGCGGAACGGGCGGTACAGAAATCCCGCCTGACAGAAGCGGCATCCGCGAATGCAGCCGCGCAGCACTTCCGTCACCGCGCGGTCATGGACAATTTCCGAGAACGGCACCACGAACTCTTCCGGCGCAAAGCATTTGTCGAAATCTCCGATGATGCGTTTTCTGACGGTTGCAGGTGCGCCGTCCTTCGGCGTGATGCTCTGTACGGTGCCGTCGCTGTTGTAGGCGATGTCATAGAGAGAGGGGACATAAACGCCCTCGATCTGTGCTGCGGCGCGCAGGAATTCGGAGCGTGTCGCACCCTGTTCTTTCATTTTGACGTAGAGATCCATGACTTCGAGATCCAGCTCTTCGCCCTCACCGAGGAAGAACAGATCAAAGAAATCGGCAATCGGCTCCGGATTACAGACACAGGAGCCGCCTGCACAGACAATCGGAGCGAGTGTGTCACCGCGGTCCTTCTGCATGATCGGCACGCCTGCAAGATCAAGCATATTCAGGATATTGGTATAGCACATTTCATAGCCGATCGTGAACGCGATGAAATCGAAATCGCGGATCGGTTCGAGGCTTTCCAGCGCGTACAGCGGAAGATGATGTTCACGCATGAGCAGTTCAAAGTCGGTGTCGGGCGCGAAGACGCGCTCACACCAGTATTCTTCCCGCTGATTGATGCAGGAATACAGAATTTTCATGCCGAGATTGCTCATGCCGACGTCGTAGCGGTCGGGAAAACAGAACGCAAACCGCGCCTTAATCTGCGACTTGTCTTTCATGATGCTGCCTGCCTCGCCGCCGATGTAGCGCGCGGGCTTCTGCACCTGCAAAAGCAGCGGTTCGATTTGTTCAAACAGATTCATAGCAGAACTCTCCGTACTTCCGAGATAATCCGTTACTGGTTTTGCAGCTTTTCGAGGAGTGCGTCATACACATGCTCCATGTGCAGACCGCGGGAGCCTTTGATCAGCACAACATGCGGTTCATCAGAGAAGGCATCTGCATATCGCAGCAGTGCAGAAATCAGGTCGTTCTGCTCTGCGAATGCAGTCTCCGCGCTGCCGTATCCTGCGGCAAAATCCGCATGGTTGACACCGCAGAAAAATGCTGTATCTGCGGCAGTTTTGCACATTTCGCCCAGTGCTTTGTGCCGTTCCTGCGCAAAGTCGCCCAGCTCATTCATATTGCCGAGGACGGCGATTTTTTTTGCATTTCCGGCAATGGTGCCGAGTGCTTGCAGGGAGGCTGCCATTGCCTCAGGGTTTGCGTTGTAGTAATCGCGGATGACAGTGCAGCTTCCGACAGTGACGCGGCCGCTGCGGATTTCGCCCGGCACAAAATCGGAAAGTGCCGCAGCGCAGTGCGCGAGTGTCATGCCGCATTCGAGTCCGGCATGGATTGCGAGCAGCGCATTGGTGACGTTGTGCAGACCGGTCATCGGAAGAACAGCCTGTACGGATTCCCCGCGATATGTCACAATAAACCGCGTATCTTCTGCGGTTTCGGTGATGCTCTCCGCACAGAGCGAAGCGGCATGATTGTGCAGCCGTGAGCTGTAACAGACCTGTTCTGCGGAAAGCGGCAGTGCGGCTGTGTTTGCGAGGAACGCGTCATCTGCGGGCAGAATCAGCTTGCCTTTTTGCGGATCCATGCCGTCAGCAATCTCCATTTTTGCGCGGAAAATTGCCTCTTGCGAACCGAGATTGCCGATATGTGCCGTGCCGATATTGGTGACAATCGCAAGATCCGGCAGAGCAATTTTTGTGAGCCGGCTGATTTCGCCTGTATGATTCATGCCCATTTCCAGCACGGCGATTTCCGTGTCCTGCGGCATGTGCAGAACCGTGAACGGCACACCGATGTGATTGTTATGATTTCCCCCTGTGCAGTAGGTTTTGAACTGTTTTGCCAGCACATGGGCGGTCATGTCCTTGACGGTGGTTTTCCCGCTGCTTCCGGTCACTGCAATGACGCGCAGCCCCTTTGCCTTGCAGCTCTGCAAATAGCTGCGTGCGGCATCACCGTATGCGCGGACGGTATCCTGCACGACCATATACGGTGCGCCGGGATCCTCTGCCGGCTCCTGAGACAGCACGCAGAGTGCGGCTCCTTTTTCCGCGGCAGTTTTCGCGTAGAGATTGCCGTTGAAATTGTCCCCCTGAAAAGCCAGAAAGCAGTTGCCCGGCTCGATGGTGCGCGTATCGCTGCTGAATCCGGTCAGCAAGTCCCGCGCCGGATCGGCATGCTTGATTTCCGCGTGTTCCAGTTCTGCGAATGCCGCCGCAGAAAATGCAGCAGCGCATTCTTCCATCATCGGCATGGTCAGTCCTCCGTCGCAAGTGCGATGATGCGGTCCAGCAGTGCGCTGAACGGCAGATCGTTTGCCGCCCACATTTTCGGATACATTGAAATCGGCGTAAAGCCGGGGAGCGTGTTGATCTCATTGAACACGATTTCTTCGGAGTCTCGTGTGACAAAGAAATCGACGCGGGAAAGTCCGGCGCAGCCCAGTGCAGTGAAGATTTTGACTGCCCATGCGCGGATGTCTGTCATGGTCTGCTCGCGGATGCGCGCGGGGATGTATGCGGTCGAGGTCGAGGTGACATATTTGGTTTCGTAATCGTAAAACTCCGCGCCGGCGTCGATTTCACCTGCTTCTGCGGCGACCGGATGCTCATTGCCCAGCACGGCAACCTCGACTTCTCTGCCGTTGATAAACTCTTCTGCGAGAATTTTCTTGTCATAGCGGAACGCATTTTCGAGTGCCGGAAGCAGTGCTTCTGCGGTCTTGACTTTCGAGACGCCGACCGATGAGCCGGTGCTGCACGGCTTGATGAAAACCGGCAGACCGATGGTATCGAGGATTTGTTTGCACACGGCGTCAGCATCGGTGCGGAAGCTGCTGCGGTGCAGCGTCAGCCAGTTTGCCTGCCGGACGCCGGTTGTCGCAGCGATCAGCTTGGTGACCGATTTGTCCATAGACGCTGCGGATGCACACACACCGCACCCGACGAACGGAATGCCGGAGAGCTGGAACAGCCCCTGAATGGAGCCGTCCTCGCCGTTTTCGCCGTGCAGTACCGGAAAGATCACATCCACATGCAGCATTTCAGAGGAGCCGTCCTTTTGCCGGACATACAGTCCCGCACCGCGCTCCGGCGAGAGAAATGCCGTGCGGTTGTCGGGATGCTGTTCCCATTTGTCCGCAGCGATTTCGGTGTAGTCGCTGCCGCCGTAGAGGAGCCATTTCCCCTCTCTTGTGATGCCGACGGGCAGAATGCGACGGTTTTCGGGATTGAGATTGCGCAGCACCGCCTCTGCCGAAACGAGGGATACCGCATGCTCCGGAGAAACGCCGCCGAAGAGAACCAATACAGTTTGCATAGTCATGATTGCCTCCATATCACAGCAGTCTCCGATGAAACACCGCGGGGAGGGTTCGCCCTCACCGCAAATCCATCGGAGACAGTTCAACAGTTCAGATGATTGATTATATGCTTGCGACGATCTCGCGGACGATGGATTCCATGCGGTCACGCTTGCCGAGCATATCCTTTGCCAGAGCGATCTGGCAGCGCGCACGCACGAGGTTGTGCGTCGGGTAATTGATTTTGAAATACCGGTCGCCGGTCAGATAGTCCGTAAGGAAGCGGGTTGCCAGCTCAATCGTAATTGTGATTGCGCCGAGAGCCATCGCACGGATCTCGTTTTCGGTCAGGGCATCGGCGGTTTTGCCGATGAAGCCCTCTGCAAAAGCGCGGTATTTTTCGAGGTCCAGTGCGACCTTGGAAATATCGGGTTCATCCTCTTTTGCGGTGCTTGCGGCGAAGCGGACGGCATCACCGAAATCGTGCATGGCAAGGCCGGGCATAACCGTATCGAGGTCGATGACGGTCAGCGGCGCGCCGGTCATGCGGTGGAAGAGGACATTGTTGGTCTTGGTATCGTTGTGCGTCACGCGCGGCGGCACCTCGCCGGATTCCTGCATGCGTGTGAGCTGGGATGCGAGCTCTTTCTGTTCACGGATGAAAGCGATTTCTTCTGTGACCTCAGCGACTCTGCCGCAGGGATCTGTATCGACTGCATCAAAGAACGCATCCAGACGCTTGGCGGTATTGTGAAAATCGGGGATGGTCGTGTAGAGTGATTCCGCATCAAAATCGGAGAGCTGGTTCTGGAATTCACCGAATGCAGCACCGGCATTGCGCAGAATATCAAGCGAATCGCAGGTATCGTAGCCCACACCGTCGATGTAATTTTCCAGCCGCCAGAAGATACTGCCGTTTTCGACATAATAATTCTGACCGCTTTCCGTGCTGTAAAAATGCAGTGCCGGTTTGTTCATGCGGCGTACTTTGCCGCGCAGATGCTCGGTCACATGCTTGATGTTGTTCATGATCTCAACCGGATTCTTGAAGACGAAGGTGTTGATTTTTTGGAGAACATAGGTCTTGACAGTGCCGTCCTCCTGCCGGAAATCGACATAATAGGTGGTGTTGATGTTGCCGTGGTTGATGATCTTATGTGACATGAAGGTGCCGGCGGTATGGAATTTTGCGCAGATTTCGCGGACCTTTTCCTTTTCTTCGAGGTAGCGTCGGTGCTGTTCGTTGTTTTCTTCGATGAACCTGCCCGCGATCATGACGCGTTCCAGTTCGAGATCGGCGTCGAGCAGAAGCAGGTCGGCATCCGCACCGACTTCGATTCTGCCTTTTTTCGGTTCTCCGATCATATCGGCAGGGGTTCTGGTCGCCATGCGCACGGCGTCTGCAAACGGGATACCGAAGCTGACTGCCTGTTTGACGCAACGCCAGAGCGTGGAGGTGGAGCCTGCAATCGCACCATCGAGTGTTCTTGCAACACCGTCCTTTACGATGATGTCCTGACCGCCGAATTCGTAGGTGCCGTCGCCCAGACCGGTTGCACGCATGGCATCGCTGATGATGACCATACGGTCCGGACCGAAGGTTTTATAGAGCATCAGCACGATTGCCGGATGCAGATGCAGACCGTCGGTGATCGCCTGCACATAGATATTCTTTGCGACTGCCGCACCGATGGGACCCGGATTGCGGTGGTGAATGCCGGGCATCGCGTTGAACGTATGGGTGAGGCAGTTTGCGCCGGCTTCAATCGCGGCGATGCAGGTGTCATAGTCCGCGTCGGTATGACCGATGCAGACCAGCGCACCGCATTCTTTGATGAATTCGACACTGCCGGGCAGCTCCGGAGCGATGGTGACGACCTTCATGCCGTCCAGCGACCGGAATTCCGCGAGATCGGGGTCTTTGATGAACTTGCCGTTCTGTGCGCCCTTGCGGGTTGCGTTGATGTACGGACCCTCCATATGGAACCCGAGAATCTGTGCGCCGGAGACATCGCGGGAGCTTTCGGTCACACGGCGGATCGCGTCATAGGACTGTGTCATCGTGGTCGGAAGCCATGAGGTTGTGCCGTTCTGCGCGAGGAAATTGCTCATCTCCTCAAAGTGTGCATCCATCGTGTCATAGCCGGCACAGCCGTGCGTGTGCATATCGACGAGGCCGGGGATGACAGTCAGACCGGAGCAGTCTGTGCCTTCGCCCGCACTGCCTGCGGGTTCGATTGCGGTGATTGTGCCGTTTTCGATTGTAAGATCGGTGAGCTTGCCCTCAAAGAGCAGATTTTTCAGGATCATGTGGTGGGACTCCTTTCAGAATGCGCTTAATCCGCAGCCGGCAGCGATGCCGCAGCAACCGCCTGCCCGACTCTTCTGTCCATTTCATCGGGAAGAATAAACTGAATTTTTGCTGCCAGTGCCGGGAATTCCGCATCCAGCACGCGTTTTGCCTCTTCGATGATGAGATCGCCGCCGATGCCGGAGGTCACTCTGCCGGAAATTTGGAGATAGGAAATATCATAGAATTCTGCGTAATTTGCGATGGCATAGCCGAAATAGGTGCCGATTGTGCGGAAGATGTCCTTCGCGCCCTCATGCCCCGCAGCAAGCTCCTTCTGCACCGCAGTGAGCTTTTCTGCAAGTGTCAGCGATTCGTCGAGCGTGATGCCGGCTTTCGGTGCCAGACGGATGACTGCATCCTGCGAGAAATACTTGACGCCGCAGCCGTAATCGCCTGACCACTCATCGACCGGTGCATCCGGATTATAATCGACCGGCACGAATGCGAGTTCATTGTGCCAGCCTGTCACATGTCCCTCAGCGTCGATGTAGCCGCCCGCCTGCGAGGTGCCCATTGCGATGCCCAGCACGCCGTTGACATCCATTGCCATCGACGCTGCAAGCGCGGCGACATCGCCGTCGTTTGCAACCGCATAGGGGACGCCCAGCTCTTCCAGTACATCGACATATACATTCTTGCACGCATCGCCCTGCGTATCTTTCGGGACTTTCAGGAACAGATGGGAAACCATTGCGCGGTTTGCGACCAGCACACCCGCGGTGGAAACGCCGACTGCATCAAACTGCGGCATATGTTCGGCAGCTTTGAGGATTGCGGCTTTGATGTGTTCGCGGTGATAGGAAATATCTTCTGCCAGCTTGGGGAGCCAGACGATTTCCTCCGCCCAGACGGTTTCGCCGTTCAAGACCGCAGCGACCTTCATATCGCTGCCGCCCGCATCGAAGCCGACTCTGCACCCGCCGAGGTTTCTGCCGATTGCGAGCGGACGCGTTCTGTTTTCCGGCATATCGGCAAAATCGCGCTCTTCGACAACAAATTCTCTTTCGTAGGTTGTGCTCCAAAAATCCACGTCAAATGCGCGCAGACCTGTTTTCTTATATGCGTCACGGATCGCCTCATATACCGCATGATCGCCCGCAAGCATGACCTTCCATCCGCCGGCGCACCAGAGGATGGTTTTGATCAGGCGTTCGGCATATCGAAAATTCTCCGCCGGATCGTCACCGAGCCTGGTGTCCCTGCGGTAGACCAGTCCGTCCTCCCGCTCCACGGCAACAGAAAACGGATGGGTAGCCTTTGCGAGAAAATCGCGGTTAAAATAAACAGCCGGCTGAAAATCGCCGTCGAGAATCGGTTTCATCATAGAAAATCGGTTCCTTTCGTGTGATAAAAAATCTGATAAACACGAAAACAAGCGGCGGCAACTATACCGTCGCTTGCCTGTGTATGCACTTACTTTGTGTTTTTGTTGTTCCAGCGGAACGGGCAGATGCGCGAAGCTTTTGTGGTGTCGTACATGAAGTTTTTGTCGATGGCACCGAGGTCGAGATAGCGGTAATTGATTTTCTCCTCGGGATCTCCGAACAGCTTCTGACGCAGCGACGTGCCGAGGCTGGAACGCTGCAAAACCGGACCGAGGCGATGGTTTTCCTTCATGAAGTTGATGATTTCGGATGCCATAATCAGCGAGGAATCCGCCACATTATACACGCCGGTGTAGTTGGTGCCGTCCGCCTGCCGCAGGAAGCCGATGATAAAATCGGAGAGATTATGCACGCAGCAGAGATGATACCCGTATTCGCCCGTGCGGAAAATAAAGAGTGTCTTGTCCTTGGGGTCGGTGATGCGGGATGTCAGGTTATCGGTGAAGTGCAGCGAATAGACGGGGGGGATGCGGACGACGCAGGCGATCAGGTTCTTGACCTTGCGGATGTCCGCGGCGAAAGCACCTTCGGCGGCGAGTTTGAGTTTGCCGTAGTTGGAGATCGGTTTCAGCGCATCGTCTTCACGCACCGGCTCTCTGTTCTCCGGCTGCTTATAGACCTGTGTGGTGCTGATCATGATAAACTTCTGAACATTCTTTCCGATTGCGAGCTTATAGATAAAGCGGTCGCAGGCAGCACTGAGATCAATCTGCGCCTTATCGACCTGCGGACCGAGATCATTGTCAACCGTACACGCAAGATGCACGACATAGTCGATCTGGAATTCATCGAAAATGTCGCCGTATTTGCCCTGTTCATTGGGAGCTGCTTCACGGAAAATAAAATTCTCTTTTCCGGCATTGTATTCACTCTGCTGGGTATCGACAGCGATGACCGTATTGCCTTTTTTCAGCAAACCGGAGCAGACGCTGTCACCGATCATGCCGCAGCCGCCGGATACAAGAATCGTTGCCATATCAATACCAGTCCTTTCCGTTCCGGACGATATTCGTCCGATCGTAATGCATATTACTCTATAATGATACATTCTTATTATATCACAGATGCCGCGGAATTGCAAGCGGCTTTCCGATTTTTTACATTTTTCCACATCGGCGGCAAATTTCCGATGCTTCTGATGTGCAAACTGCATAAAATAAAGCGGAGAGCGCAAATATTTTGCTAACTTTTGTCCCTAAGCGATTGGAAGAATTCCTGCAAAACCGCCGCGCACGGCAGTTCCAGCAGACCTGCTGTGACACGCGGGCGGTGATTATAGGGCAGAGAAAACATCTGCTGCACGGAGACGACTGCACCGGCTTTTTCATCATATGCGCCGAACACCAGCCGGTCAATTCTGGCGTTGATGACTGCGCCGGCGCACATGGGACAGGGTTCGAGTGTGACATAAAGCGTACAGCCGGAGAGACGCCAGGTGCCGCGCTTTTTTGCGGCTTCTTCGATTGCGAGGATTTCGGCATGTGCCGTCGGGGAATGATCTGCCTCCCGCCGGTTTCTGCCTGTTCCGAGGATCTCGCCGGTTTCGCGGTCTGCGATCACGGCACCGACGGGAATCTCACCGTCGGCAGCCGCTTCTCTTGCCAGTGCGATTGCCAGCTCCATGTATGCAAAATCATCCATATGTGCAGCTTCTCCTAAATCAGAAATCATGTATTCCTGCGATAAATCAGAATTTGGCGGCAGTGCCGCCCTCCATTTTCGCGCCTGAATCTTTTTGAAAAACAACGCACATTCCGCGAAGCTGCCTTGGAGAAAAAAACAGTTTTTCATTGTTCTCATATAAAAATTGCGAAACTACGATGGTTTATATGAGAACAGATTGATACTTGTTTTTCTATTGAAATGCACTTCGCGGAATGTGCGT
>JAZQNP010000022.1:0-12402 GCA_045627405.1 Oscillospiraceae bacterium
GCTCGGAATACAGTTATTATACCACAATCGCGGCAAATCGTCAAGCGGCTTGACAATCTGCGAAGCGGTGGGTATAATAGCAATAGAGTGCATGAAAAAAGGAGAAGAACATATGAAATACATGATTGCATCGGATATTCACGGTTCGGCGTACTGGTGCCGGAGGATGCTGGAATGCTTTGCGGCAGAGCGTGCAGACCGTCTGCTGCTGCTCGGCGATATTCTGTATCACGGACCGCGCAACGATCTTCCGCGGGATTACGCGCCGAAGGAAGTGACGAAGATGCTGAACGCGCATGCTTCATCGGTGCTGTGCGTGCGCGGCAACTGCGATACCGAAGTGGATCAGATGGTGCTTTCCTTTCCGATTCTGGCAGATTACGCGCTGATTTCCGAGGGCAGCACGCTGATTTTTGCAACGCACGGCCATCATTTTCATGCGGATGCTCTGCCGCCGCTGCATACAGGCGATGTGCTGCTGCACGGGCATACGCATGTGCCGCTCTGCACGCAGAGAAACGGCATTGCGGTGTTGAATCCCGGTTCGGTGTCGATTCCGAAGGAAGATTCGGCACACGGCTGCATGATATTGGAAAACGCCGTATTTACATGGAAAACGCTGGACGGCGCAGCGTATCACAGCTGGAAAACCGGAACAGAGCCGACGGAAATTGTATGAGATCGCTGCGCCGTATCTTGACAAAAAGGGCAGATAGATGTAAAATAAAGATGCATCGCCGCAAGCGTTTGCGGCGCATCCCAAGCATATGGAGGATAACAGTATGGATCCGAAGCAGAACATACCAAAGGGACGCGAAAAGCATGTGACACAGGGAACCTCCGGTGTACACAGGCGCGGAGACGGACTCGGCACGGGACCGGTCGGCTCGACGGGCGGACATGCCGGACAAAACAGCGGCGGCAATAAAACAATGACGCGTGCCGCAGCGGGCGGCGGCGGAATCGTCGCCATTCTTGCGGTCATTCTCGGCATCATTTTCGGCGGCGGCTCCGGCGGCAGCCAGAGCTACACGGAACAGGCAGGAGAAGTACCGTATCAGCAGAATACATCATCGGACATCTACACGGCGTCAGGTGCGCAGAGTGCAGATACTTCCGTTGCGGCGGGATCGCGCGACAAGCGCACGACAATCCTCGGCAACAACACCGATGAAATGACCATTATGGTGTATATGTGCGGCACCGATCTCGAATCGAAGAGCGGCATGGCATCGTCCGACTTGCAGGAGATGGCAGCGGCAACGCTCAGCGACAACATCAACTTGATTGTCTATACCGGCGGCTGCAAGCAGTGGCAGATCAACGGCATCAGCAATTCGGTCAATCAGATTTACCAGATCAAGGACGGCAAGCTGAACCGTCTGGAAGCGGACAAGGGCAATAAGGTGATGACCGATCCGGCGACACTGACCGAATTTATCAATTACTGCACGGCGAATTTCCCCGCAAACCGCAATGAGCTGATCTTCTGGGATCACGGCGGGGGCTCCGTCACCGGCTACGGCTATGACGAAAAGAACGCCTCCAAAGGCTCGATGGATCTCGCGGGCATCAGCAAGGCACTGAAAAACAGCGGCATCACCTTTGATTTCATCGGCTTTGACGCCTGCCTGATGGCAACCGCGGAAAACGCACTGATGCTGAACAATTACGCGGATTATCTCATTGCCTCCGAAGAGACGGAGCCGGGTATCGGCTGGTATTATACCGACTGGCTGACCAAGCTCGGCAGCAATTCCTCGATGGCAACGGTTGACATCGGCAAGAATATCATCGACGATTTTGTATCGAAGTGCAATCAGAAATGCGCCGGTCAGCAGACGACGCTTTCGATCATTGATCTTGCGGAATTTGCGAATACGGTCCCGTCGAATCTGACGGCTTTTGCGGATTCTGTCAGCACGCTGCTGACGAATGAGGAGTACCAGACGGTCTCCAATGCGCGGTATCAGACGCGGGAATTTGCATCCAGCTCCAAGATCGATCAGATCGACCTCGTGCATCTTGCGATGAACATGGGCAATTCCGAAGGTACTGCACTGGCAAAGGCGATTCAGAGTGCGGTGAAATACAACCGCACCAGCTCCAATATGAGCAACGCATACGGCGTTTCAATTTATTTCCCGTACAAGCGCACATCGTATGTTGACACCGCATCCAATACCTATGCGCAGATCAACATGGATGCTTCGTACACCAAGTGCATCCGGCAGTTTGCGAGCTTGCAGACCAGCGGACAGATCGCAACGCAGAACGAGTCGATGTTCGGATCGCTGTTCGGCACATCGTCCGGCGGCAGCTCTTCGAGTGCGGATGTCATCGGTGCCCTGCTCAGCGGCTTCCTCGGCGGCAGCTCCGACAGAAGCATTGCGGGACTGGATTCCTCCAATATCAGCTTTATGGACGACAATCCGCTTTCCGAAACGGAGACGGCAGAATATATCGCTGCGAATTTCTTTGATGTTTCAAACCTGATCTGGGAAGAGGCGGACGGACAGTATAAGGTGACGCTGCCGCAGTCGCAGTGGGAGCTGGTCTGCCGCGTGGATAAGGCGATGTTCTATGACGACGGCGAGGGATATATTGACCTCGGTCTGGACAATCTGTATGAGACGGACGGCAACGCGCTGATCGCGGATACGGACCGCGACTGGCTCGCAGTCAACGGACAGCCGGTTGCGTATTATCATACCGATTCGATCGAGACCGGCGATGATACGGTGTTCAACGGCTATATTCCCGCTCTGCTGAACGGGGAACGCGTGAAGCTGCTTGTGGCGTTTGATTCGGATCATCCGGACGGGTATATTACGGGTGCTGTGACGGATTATCAGAACGCGGAAACGGAGACCGTCGCAAAGAGTGTGACAGAGCTGAATGTCGGTGATACGCTGGATTTTGTCTGCGATTATTACGATTACGACGGCAATTATCAGGACAGCTATCAGCTTGGAGAGCGGATGACTGTTTCCGAGGAAATGGTCATCAGCAATGTGGATGTCGGAAGCGGCGCAGTGAAGATCATGTACTGCTTCACAGACATGTACAACCAGACGTATTGGACAGAAGCGATCGTTCAGTGACAACAAAGATGCCCCGTCTGCATGACGGGGCATCTCGTTTGGGAGGGAAAAAGAATGGTATATTATCTTGTATTCGCAGCGATAATGAGCATCATTGCGCTGAGCCTGTTCGGCATTGACAAGCGGCGTGCCGCACAGCACAAATGGCGCATCAAGGAAGTGACATTGCTTTTGTTCGGTTTGCTCGGCGGTGCGCCCGGCGCGATTGCCGGCATGCGCTTGTTTCACCACAAGACAAAGAAATGGTATTTTCATGCGGTGAACATCGCGGGATTGCTTTTGCTGATTGCCGGTCTGGTTCTGATTTACCTGGCTGAAAACGGCGTGATTTCCGTTTCGTGATCAGGAAAGCACGCGCCGTTCGAGGCGGATGCTTTCGGGCGGATTCTTTGGGGCATTGCGGTATTCCCGCGGCGTCATGCCCATGACATGCTGAAAGGCTTTGGCGAATTTGCTGCCGTTGTCATAGCCGAAATCTCCGGCAATATCAAGGATGGTGCGGCGGTTTTGTGCCTGCGCGAGAATTTCCGCTGCCGCAAGCATTTTCTGCGTCCGGACAAAGGCAAAGAGCGAATCGCCGTAGACGAGACGGAAGCTGTTTTTGAGGTGCGTCGGAGAGATTCTGAGCTGATCGGCAAGCGTCTCAATCGAGATGTGCCGGCTGAGATTCTCATTCAGGCTCGCATAGGCTGCGCGCGCAATGCGGTACTGTGAGGCAGCAAAGCGATTGTCGGGTGCGAATTTCTTTCCGGGTCCGCCTGTCAGATATTGCTGTGTGCCGGAAAAGCGGTTTGTGGGGAAATAGAGTGCATCCGGTTTGAGCTTTGCAGGCAAAACGCAGGATTCACCCGCTGCAAGCACAGTGCAGTGTGCGCCGCTGCAAATCAGCACTCTGCCGACTGAGCAGGTGAGCAGAAGACGTCTGTCCGGTGCGGCATGCGCCATAACCGCGGCAGCGTCCGGTTTATGCAGGGAAAAGATTTCGGCAGCGGGTTGGACAAAACTTGACACGGGATAATCCTTTCTGCGGTTAGATGAGACTAATTAGCATTGACTAACCATATGTTACCATATTTTTTCTCATTTGTCAAGAGGCAGTCCGCTGCTGCGCAGAAGCGTTTTGTACAATCTGACATAAACAGGAGAACTTTTATCATTGCATAGGAAAGGAAAATGTGATATGATAACGGTAGTCTACAATGAGAGACTGTATATCACAGACTGAAATTTGGGGGAATGAACACATGAAACTAGGAATTCGCAACCGGCAGAGGCTGCTTGCGTCCGTCATGTCTTTGCTGGTCGCAGCAGGCTCCGGCACGCTGACAGCCGCACAGATTTCGCGCACGGATTCGTCCGCTGCACTGACGGCTTCTGCGGCAGCGTTTGAAACCGGCAACCGCATTCGTGTTGACATCAACAAGAACGACGGCAGAAAAGCATCCTATTCCAAGAACGCAAATAACTGGATTGTGGACAGCACCTACACCTATACGGTGAACGGCATAACCTGCAAGCTCTCCGGCTCCGGCGGATCGGTGGATGTTGTCAACAACAAAATTTTGCAGCTGCAAAGCCTCATCTATCCGCGTCTGACGATGGACGGCGCGAAAATCAAGGATGTTACCGGCACACCGACGCTCACACTGACGATTTCCGGACTGTCAAACGGGACACACTCGATCCAGACATGGCATGCCTGTGCGGACCGCAACGTGACCAACAGCACCCTGACGGTCAAGGTCAACGGCTCGACGGTTGCATCCGGACTGACCTGTCCGGTCAATCCGACCAGCATGAATGATGCCGCAACGGCATACGGTACGTTTTCCGGCACATCGGTGACAGTGACGGTCACGGCAGACGGCAACGGCTCTTTGAATACGCCGTGGCTCAACGGCTTTGAAATCGACGGTTCCGATCCGGTCAACGGCGTCTCCAAGATGGTTCCGGAGGATCAGGAGGCGCATCTGGATGCCTCGCAGGGGCTTTCGTGGAAGGCTGGCAGCGGCGCGGCATCGCACAATGTCTACATCGGCACAAGCTATCATTCCGTTTTCAACGCGACCACAAGCTCTGCCGAATTCAAGGGCAATCAGACTGCGACCAAATACGCGCTGGACGATACCTATTCTTCGATTCCGACCTATTATTGGCGTGTCGATGAGGTCAAGAGCGACGGCACGGTGACAAAGGGTGCCGTATACTCGTTCCAGATCAACCGTCTTGCGTTCCCGACCGCGGAAGGCTACGGCAGATATGCACGCGGCGGCAGAGGCGGCACAGTCTATCATGTGACGAATCTGAACGATTCGGGTGCCGGTTCTCTGCGGTACGGCTGTGAATCGCTGACCGGCGACCGCACGATTGTCTTCGATGTCGGCGGCATCATCGAGCTGCAAAGCAAAATCACAATTCCCGAAGAGGGCGGCAATGTATATGTGGCAGGTCAGACAGCTCCCGGAGACGGCATCACGCTGACAAAATGGGGCTTCGGCATGATCGGCTGCGACGATGTCATTGTCCGTGATATTCGCGTCAGAGCAGGTGACCGCGGTTTGTCGGGCGTCAATGACGTCTCGGACGGCATGGGTCTTTCGAGCTGCAATCACTGCATCATCGACCACTGCTCGATGTCGTGGGCGACAGACGAGGGCTTCTCTTCGAGAAGTGCGGCGAATATCACATTCCAGTGGAATATCATCGGTGAATCGCTGCATGACTCCATCCACTACAACGCGGATGACCGCACCAAGACGGAAACGCACGCATTTGCGGCATCCATCAGCGGCTTTACCGGCAGCTTCCATCACAATCTGCTGATCGACTGCACCGGCAGAAACTGGTCGATGGCAGGCGGCATGGAGCAGGATGCCGTCACCTACGGCGGACAGATCGACGTTCGCAACAATGTTGTCTACAACTGGCGCGACAGAACGACCGACGGCGGTGTCCGCAGACTGAACTTTGTCAACAACTACTACAAAGCGGGCGCATCCTCGAACACCGGTCTGCATGTGGTCTCCATCGACGGCAACGAGCTGAACAGCGGCGATATGCAGAAGATGTACGTTTCCGGCAATATCATGACCAACACCAGCGGCGGCTACGTTCTGAAAGCAAGTGATGATGCGTGGAATGCCGGAAAGGCAGTGACCTCCGGCTACAACTGCACGCTGAACGATGTCAAGAGCACCTCCCCGTTCTTTGAGTCGTATGTCATCACGCAGACCGCAGAAGAGGCATATGCAGCCGTCATTGTCAATGCGGGCGCGAGCGCACCGGGCTTTGACTATATTGATACCCGTTATCACAATGAGGTCAAGAACGGCACTTATACCTATACAGGCAGCAAGCAGGGCTTGAAGGGCATCATCGACAGCCAGAAGGACGCGGGCGGCTATCCCACCAGCAGCAATTTCAAGAGCGGCACTGCGGCGGCGGATACGGACGGCGACGGCATCTCCGATGCTTGGGAAACCGCACACGGTCTGAATCCGAACAACGCTTCCGACGGCGCGATTGTTTCTCTTTCCGGCGATGACTACACGAATCTGGAACTGTATCTCAACGAGCTTGCAGGCGACAATGTGGACTTCAACGGCGGCAAGCGCGGTGCAGTGCTGGATACCCAGTATAAGTACACGATTACGAATGTCGGCAGCGGTCTGTATCTGAACTGTGCTGACAGCACACCGGCAAGCGGCTCCAACGTGCAGCAGGGAACGGAAGCACAGACATGGCAGCTTGTTGACGCGGGCGAGGGCTACTACTACATTTATTCCACGCTCGGCAACGGCAGTTACTGTGTTGATCTGCCCTACGGCAGTGCGGACAACGGCACAAGCATCGGCTTGTGGTCAAATGATGAATCCGATGCGCGCAAGTTCAAATTCGTGGACAACGGCGACGGCAGCTACACGATCTGCACGAAATCTTCCGGCGACAACTCCTGCTTCGGCGTCGTCTCCGGCTCGAAAGAAGCGGGCGCAGATGTGATTCAGTGGACATGTGACGGCACAGATTCCCAGAAATGGGTTCTGACGGTCAAGCTGGATCCGATCAACGGCAATCTGATTCAGAATCTCGATGTATATGATGCAGCATATTACAGCAGCTGGGCAATCGACGACAGCCTTGCGGTCGGAGATCTGCTGTTCGGTGACCGCGATGTTACCTATGCAACGGTTCCGGACGAACTGCTCGGTGCAGAGGCGATTGTCACGCCGTGCGATGCAAAGGCACTGACAACAGACCTTGCCTCCTTTACGGCAGGTGCGGATATTACGGTTTCTGTGGCACTGGATGTCCGTGTGGTGGATGTGCAGAACGCATTTCCGTCATGGCTTTCGGACTGGACGAAAACCGATCTGACGGTTACGAACAGCAAGGACGTTACGTTCTATATCTATCAGAAGACGGTTTCCGCAGGGGAAGTCGTGACGCTCGGCAGCAACGGCACAGCGACCAGCGTGGTCAATTATGTTGTGTTTGCGCAGGAAGCCGGTGCTTCTTCCAAGACGCTGTATCTGGGTGATGCGGACTGCAACGGCGATGTCGAACTGGCGGATGCCGTGCTGCTGGCAAAATCGCTGGGCGGCACAGGAGTGACCCTGAGTGCGCAGGGCAGAACCAATGCCGACTGCAACCAGGACGGCAATGTGGATGCACAGGATCTGTCGCTGCTCTTGCAGCATATCAGCGGTAAGATTGTGCTGACAAAATAATCCTTTCCGGTAAAACAAGAAAAACCAGCCCGAAAACAGGAAAATCTGTTTTCGGGCTGGTTTGATTTGTGTGGGATGTCAGAGTGCCTGCCGACCGTCAGAGTGCCTGACGCAGCGAGAAATCATGGACGGCTATTGACTGCGGTACATTGTCTGTCAGGCAGGAAAGCAGCTTGCCGTACCAGAACTGACCGAGCTTTTCATAGCCTTTTTCACTGGGATGCACGCCGTCATAAAGATCGGCTTTGGTGAGAACGCGGTTGACATCAGCAAGAAATATGGGTCTGCCCGCCGCTTTGAGATGCAGAACTGTTTCACGGATCTGCTGATTGCACTGGTTCACCGCGGCGTCAATGGATTCGGAAGTGAAGAAATCCGGACTGATATAGGGCGAATTCACAGCATCCATATAGGGCAGCGTGGAGAGATACAGTCTGCCGTTCCGCGGCAGGGAATCGAGAATGCGCTCTGCAATTTTTCGGACGCGCTCCCCGAACCGGTCGAGTTCAAAAAGGCTCAGAATATCATTGGTGCCGATCAGTAAAAATACGGCATCCGCAGGATATTCAGCCATCAGTTCACCGAGAAAACGGGTGATGCCGAGGCGCGGACCGGAAACGGATGCCGGTATATCGACAGTCGAATGACAGGAGTAGCCGGCATGCCGCGGGCTGTAACCGGATCCGCTGTAATTGGGCCCGACGAACCGGACAAGTGCTTCCTGCCGGTGTGCAGAGATGAGGCTGCACAGTGTATTGCGGTAACCGCCTTCCAGCCAGAAGCCGTCCGTGATGGAATCGCCGAGACAAAGCAGACGGATCGGCTGATTTGCATTCGGTTTCAGAGTAAGGGATGTTTGCTGCATCCCGGATCACCTCACATATAAAATTCGGATTCCCGGTATTTCCCCAGCATATTTCTTTCTAGGTTTATTATAGCAGTGTTGCGCATTTTGCGCAATGCTTTTTTATCATCTGTCCATGTGCAAAAGTACATAAAACGGAGCAGACGGAGAGATTTCGGGAAAATCAACGAAAAACGGGAAGGCATGCGAAGAAAATGCTCAGAAATAGCAGGAAATCGGCGGAATGCTTGACAGGAAAAGCAGCATAATGGTATAATCAGGTGTTCAGATGATCATACAGAGGAGGGGATTTAGTGGCACAGAGAACAGAGCCGATTCAGCCGTCTTATCTTCCGGCGGCGGCAGCGATGTTTACGAATGAGGAAACCGGCGAGACGGTCATGCTGCTTCGCCCGTATGAGGCACTTCCGATTGAAGAACTGCGGCGTCATGCGATGGGCGAGGAACACGGCGCGCTGCTGGAACTGGGCGAGCGATACCTGTTCGGCTGGGGCGGTGCAGAGCAGAATTATGAGACTGCATACGAATACTTCAAACGTGCGGCAGAGCTGGGTGTGCAGGACGCACTTTGCCATCTGGCGGATTATTATATTGCAGATGACCGCGGCGTTGTGAAGCGAGATGAGGCGGAGCATCTGCGGCTGCGCACGTTAGCTGCGGAAAGCGGCTCGTGGCAGGCGATGGAAAAGCTGGCGCACTGCTATGAAGAGGGCAGATTCGGCGCGCCGCTCGACCACGAGAAGGCGTATGAATGGGCGGTTGAGGCGGAGAAAATGATCCGCGTTTACTGGACATTCTACAATCAGCCGAACTGCGTCGATTTCAAGGAGACGTACAAATTGCTGTTGAAGGCGCATACGCGGGTGTCCTGTCTGCTGGCACATTTCTGTGCGGACGGCGTCGGCGTGACGCGCGATCTCGATGCCGCGATGCGCTGGCTTGACAGCGGCGAACAGTTTGTCAGGGCGGCGACCGGTCTGAAAGCGGTGCCGGTATTCCGGCAGCAGAAGCAGATGCTGGAACAGCGCATCAAAAAGGACAGGCAGCGCGGAAAGAAATAAAATTGGAGGCATTATCTTGGTTCGGAACGATTTAAGAAATATTGCGATTATCGCACACGTTGACCACGGCAAAACGACGCTCGTGGATGAGATGCTGAAACAGAGCGGCGCGTTTCGTGAGAATCAGTCGGTTGCAGAGCGCGTGATGGATTCCAACGATCTGGAACGGGAACGCGGCATCACCATTCTTGCGAAGAACACATCTGTCATGTACAACGGTGTCAAGATCAATATCATCGACACGCCCGGACATGCGGATTTTTCGGGCGAGGTCGAGCGTGTGCTCAATATGGTGGACGGTGTGCTGCTGCTGGTGGATGCCGCAGAAGGACCGATGCCGCAGACGCGCTTTGTGCTGTCCAAGGCACTGGAAATGGGGCAGAAGATCATCATTGTGGTGAACAAGATCGACCGGCCGGATGCACGTCTGGACGAGATCGGGGACGAGGTGCTGGAACTGCTGCTCGACCTCGACGCAAACGATGAGCAGCTCGAAAGTCCGGTGCTGTTCTGTTCGGGCAGAGCCGGTACGGCGTCCATCAGTCAGTATGAAGAGGGCAAGGATCTGACGCCGCTTTTTGATACGATTCTGGATTACATCGCACCGCCGGAGGGCGAGCCGGAGGAACCGCTGCAAATGCTGGTTTCCTCGATTGACTATAATGAGTATGTCGGCAGAATCGGCATCGGCAGAATTGTGCGCGGCTCGGCAAAGGTCGGACAGCAGGTGCAGGTCGGCAATTACCACAGCGAGGAGAAGCCGGTGAATGCCAAGCTCGTGACCCTGCTGCAAATTGAGCAGTTGCAGCGTGTTTCGACGCAGAGCGCGACGGTCGGTGACATTGTGTGGGTGTCCGGCATCGAGGGCATCAACATCGGAGATACCATCTGCGCGGCGGGCAGCTATGAGCCGCTGAGCTTTACGAAGATCAGTGAGCCGACGGTGGAAATGACATTTTCGGTCAACGACAGCCCGCTTGCGGGACGCGAAGGCAAATTCGTAACCTCACGGCAGCTCCGTGACCGCCTGTATAAGGAGCTGCTGAAAGACGTTTCGCTGCGTGTGAGCGACACGGACAGCACCGATTCGTTTCTGGTGGCGGGCAGAGGCGAGATGCATCTGTCCATCCTGATTGAAACGATGCGACGCGAGGGGTATGAGCTTGCGGTTTCGCCGCCGCGCGTGCTGCTGAAAGAGATTGACGGCAAGCGGCATGAGCCGATTGAACGGCTGGTGATTGATGTGCCGGAGGGCGCAGTCGGTGCCGTGATGGAAAAGCTCGGCAGCCGGAAGGCGGAGCTGCAAGAGATGCACCCGCAGGGCAGCCGGATGCGTCTGGAATTCCTGATTCCGTCGCGCGGTCTGTTTGGCTATAAGAGCGAATTCCTGACGGATACAAAAGGCGAGGGCATCATGTCCTCGGTCTTTGCGGAGTACGCGCCGTACAAGGGAGAGATCCCGCGCCGCAGCATCGGTTCGCTGATTTCGTACGAAACGGGCGAAGCGGTGACATACGGCTTGTTCAATGCACAGGAGCGCGGCGCGCTGTTCATTCCGGCAGGTACGCAGGTTTACGAGGGCATGGTCGTCGGCTGTTCCCCGAAAGCGGAGGACATCGTCGTCAATGTCTGCAAGCGCAAGCATCTGACAAATACGCGTGCAAGCGGCAGCGACGACGCTCTGCGTCTGATCCCGCCGAAGGATATGAGTCTGGAAGACTGTCTGGAATATCTGGCAGAGGATGAGCTGCTGGAAGTCACGCCGGAGAATCTGCGCATCCGCAAGCGGATCCTGGACAACAGTCTGCGCATGAAGCAGCGGTTCAAGAAATCATAAACAATCCGTTCGCTGCATATATCTCACTCCGAAGGAGATGGGAGAATGCAGCTTCCGGATATGCGTGCATACAGGCAGATTTCATCAACGCAGCACGGGGAATATACCGTTGCCCTGTGGGAGCCGATACAGATTGACCGGGCGGAAAGACAGCGGATGACAGCGTGTTTATTGGAAATGTTTTCTAAGGAAAATCAAGGAAAATGCGTCGAAAAAGGCAGAAATATACATAAAATGTGAACGTTTTGTGAATGCTGCACAAAAAAATACGCAAAAAATGTACACGAATTGTTTTCAAAATCCGCGCGTTCCGCTTGACTTGATTTGTAATTTGTGATAAAATACTCTTGTATCGTACATACGAATGCACTTTGCCCCTTTGTTGACTGGTCAGGCTGTCGGCATGGGAATACGGCTTCGTCCGGTACGCTGCCGCAAACGGCAGAATGAATTTTTGGTAGCGATGCCAATCAACCGGCATTGATTTTACACAAAACAGAAAGGATTGAAACACATGAAAGCAACATTTTTCAAGAAAGCAGCAGCACTGTGCAGCGCGGCTGCGATGGCAGTGCTGGGTCTCTCCGCACTGACAATGACTGCAAGCGCAGCCGACATCGTTGTCTCCGGTCAGGAGGTACATATCAAGGAAGCACAGGCAGCAGCCGGTGAGTGGATTCCGTTTGAGCTGAGCATCAGCGGCAACACCGGTTATGCAGCAGCAGGTATCACCATGGAGTGGGATCCGGCAACTGTGTACATGCGCTATGACGAGGAAGAGGACGATGAGACCATGGCATATTTCGAG
>JAZQNP010000023.1:0-14022 GCA_045627405.1 Oscillospiraceae bacterium
CCAATCTCATCTGAGAGCTTTAATGCTTCTTCTTTGAATTCTTTACTGTACTTCATAGTCGTTTTCCCTTTCTGGTTTTTCCATTTTTATTCTACCAGATTTTTGGGTGTTTGTCGACTGCTCTTTCAGTATAACACTTCAATTCGTCATTTTTTACAACACACGAATACAGGTTTGGTCTTTGGGAACCGGCTAAAACAGGGGAAAAGCGGTTCTCACGAAAAAGCACTATAAAATCGACGTACCTGCGAGAAATTCAACACGATTGAGGGCAAGTGTATGCGTTTTGTGGGAACTGATTTCGTGGGAACTCTCGTGGGAACTACCCCTGAAAATGGGCTCAAAATGCGGTATTTTGGTTCTTTTTTCGGAAAATTGATTCCGGCTCAGAAACAAGAAAAATGTCCTAGATGCTTGATTTTCACGCATCTAGGACATTTCACAAAAGCGGAAAGAGAGGGATTCGAACCCTCGGTGCGCTATTAACGCACACACGATTTCCAGTCGTGCGCCTTAGACCAGCTCAGCCATCTTTCCGTATGGACTGCTGTCGTCGCCCGTCCTATGGGACAGGAAAAGAAATAAGAAAAAAGTGGTGCGAGTGACGGGACTTGAACCCGTACGCCGAAACACACGCCCCTCAAACGTGCCTGTCTGCCAATTCCAGCACACTCGCATTCACTACCAGAATATTATATCAAACCGCGTGAAAAAAGTCAAGGGCATTTCTTGAATTTGTCAGAATGCACAAAAGGGACGCGGCAATTTCGGTGCATGCAGTTTCTTTTACATAGAGCAAAGAATTTGTTTCAGCAGGGAAAGATCGACGGCATTGAGGCGATTATCGGCATTGAGGTCGGCATGTTCAGCCTGTTCTGCGGTCAGGGAGATTTGGGCGGTGAGCATTTTCGAGAGCAGCACAGCATCCGCAAGCTCGACCGCACCGTTACAATCGACATCGCCGCGGAGGTCACCGTCTGGTTTTTGCGGGATTTCATCGAGGCTCGGCTCAATGTCATACCACCAGTCCTCCCATGGATTTCCGTTGCGATAGACATCCGCAGCCTGTGCGCCTGTCCATGTAAAAACATTGTCGTAGAGATGTCCCTCTTCGTAATACCACTGCGCAAGCGCGATGATTTCGTCGGGATAATTTTTGTAGTAGCCCTCGTTGTCGGCGTTGTAGTCCGCCCATCCGGTATTGAAGCCTTTGAGCGCGGCGCGGACGACCTGATAGCCGGAGAGATCGTAGTCAACGATTGCGGAGCGGATGAAGTGGATGGTTTTGCGGATGCCCATATGGTTGGAGATGATGGCATCATAGAAGGTTGATTCGCTGAGGGAATACCATTCCATTTCGGGGACATCATCTTCTTTCATAAATGTCGGGTCACAGTCAGCGAATGCGGTAACAGCGGTTTGCAGCGTGCCGTAGGCATGCGCGGAGCTGACGCCGAAGCCCTGATCGAAAGCAGTTTCAATATCCGCGCCGTCGCCGTTTCCTCCGAGTGTCGATTCCCGTGAGCCCATACCGAGGAAGAGGGCATAGACCTTCTCTCGGTCTGTCTGCCCGAAGCGAACCGTAATCAGATCCCAGTGTTCGTCGATTTCCTTATAGAGTGCGTATTTGACTTCCTGCACCGTCATCGCGTGATTGATTGCGCGGATCTCGGCAGTTGAGGCATCCGCGGGCGTATTGCGCTCGCCGTAGCCGAACGGATTGCCGACGCCCTGTGTCTGCACATCGCGGCTTTTGTCATGCGCAATGGTATCATCCGCGGCGGAAGCGGGGAAGCCGCCGGCGGAGAGTACAGATGCCGCACACAGCATCGCAGTGATTTTTCTGCTGATCTGTTTCATAAGCTCATCCTCTTTTTGCATTTGGATTGATCGGGAATTGTTGACTGATCGAATAGAGGGATTACAGCGGGGAAACGACAGTGCCTTCGCGTGTCTCACGGATCTGCCAGCCGAGCGCGGTGAGCTGGTCGCGGATGGCATCTGCGCGGGCGAAATCCTTATTCTTACGGGCAGCGGCTCTCTCCTCGACGAGCGATTGGATTTCGGCGGGAATTTCAGTGCTGTCTGTCTGTTCATTGGATGCAGCGGCATTTTTGAGGAGATCGAGGGACAGAACCTTGTCAATCTCTTCGATGCAGGCACGTTTTGTCGCAGCGGTGGTATCGGCTTTCAGCACATCATAGAGAACGGTAATTGCCTGCGCGGTGTTGAGGTCGTTGTCCATTGCATCGGTAAATGTTTGCATGAGTGCAGCTTTTGCAGCGTCATCGACGGCATCCTGTGCCGAAAGGAGCGGTTTGATTTTGGCGAGGAGCTTCTGATAAGCCGCCTGCGCGTTATCGAGATTTTCCCAAGTAAATACAAGGGATTTGCGGTAATGGGATTGGAGGCAGAAGAAGCGGTACGCCATCGGCGTGTAGCCTTTTTCTTCGAGCAGGGAGACCGTGAGGAATTCGCCGGACGATTTGCTCATTTTGCCGCTGTTGGTATTGAGGTGCAGCACATGGAACCACTGCGGACACCACGGATGCCCAAGATACGCCTCACTCTGTGCGATCTCGTTGGTGTGGTGCGGGAACACATTGTCGATGCCGCCGCAGTGGAGATCGAGTGTATCGCCGGCATATTTGATTGCGATGCCGGTGCATTCGATATGCCATCCGGGGTAGCCGAGTCCCCAGGGGCTTTCCCATTTCAGCTCCTGGTCATCGAATTTGGATTTTGTGAACCAGAGGACGAAGTCGGCTTTATTACGTTTGTTTTCATCTTTTTCAACGCCTTCTCTGACGCCGTCTTCAAGGTCTTCCTCTTTGAAATCGTGGAAGCGGTAATACTGATCGAGCTTTGCCGTATCGAAATAGACATTGCCGCCTGCCAGATAGGCATAGCCTTTTTCGATCAGCGTTTCGATGATATGGATAAATTCGGGGATGCAGCCGGTTGCGGGATGAATATACTCCGGCTTTTTGATATTGAGCTTTTTGCAGTCTGCGAAGAAGGCGTCGGTATAGAACGCCGCGATTTCCATGACGGATTTGTGTTCGCGTTTCGCGCCTTTGAGCATTTTATCATCGCCGGTATCACCGTCAGAGGTGAGGTGACCGACGTCGGTGATATTCATGATGCGCTGCACATCGTAGCCGGAAGCGGAGAGATATTTTTCGAGCACATCCTCCATCATATAGGTGCGCAGATTGCCGATATGTGCGAAGTGATAGACGGTCGGCCCGCAGGTATACATTTTGACTTTTCCCGGTTCATAGGTACGGAATTCGTCCTTTTTTCGGGTGAGAGAATTATAAAGCAGCATATGAATGATACCTCCGTTTTTGATTCAATCAGTATAGATTTATTATAGCATATTTACATAGAGAAAGTCAATACAGCGATTTCTGAATACAGAATCAGGCTTGCCGATTCGCAGTGGTCAAGCCGCACATATTTGAGGTGGGTATTCGCGCTTGATTTGTGCATATCGCGGAAAGTCAAAAGAAAAATAAAAAAAGTTGCACGTTTGCGTGCAACTTTTCTGCTTTGTGGAGCTATTTATGAAGCGCGGACACTCCCTCACGCGCTTCACAGAAATCACGAAAGGCGGCGATCACAAGATGAATTTCACACCGAACGCGGAGCAGCGCAAGGCATTCTGCCGTTGGTATCTGATGCTTGGCAATGCAGCAGAAGCGGCACAGAAAGCAGGCTTTCCGGCGAAGAGTGCAGAAGCGGATGCGCTTCGGCTTTTGCAGACTCCCTCATGCAGAAGCTATCTGGCGCAGCTTGCAGCACAGCCCGCTTTGCCGATCCAGAGTCTGGTCATAGCCGGACTGTCGCGGCTGGCATTTGGCTCAGCCAACGATGCCGCAAAGCTGGTATTTGCAGAGGAAGCACCGACGAACGCAGCCCTGAGCGCATTGGATTTGTTCCATGTATCAGAGATCAGGCGCGACAAGGGCGGCGGTGTCGAGGTCAGACTGTTTGACCGGCAGCGCGCGATGGAGCGTCTGCTGGAATGTGCAGTTTCGGCAGATTCCTCGGCGGCAGCGGCAGCACTTCTGGCAGCACTGGGCGGCGGGAACGATGAAACGGAGGCAGAACATGCCGAAGCAGCAGACAACGGTACCGTTCTCACCTAAGCAGCGGCAGGTGCTGAATTGGTGGCATGCACCGGAAACACGGCATCTGGACGCGGTCATCTGTGACGGCGCGGTGCGGTCGGGCAAGTCCACGGCTCTGTCACTGGGATTTGTGCTGTGGGCGACCGTGCGGTTTGACAGACAGAGCTTTGCCTTTTGCGGCAAGACACTGGTATCGCTGCGGCGCAATCTGATCACTCCGCTGACTGAGCGGCTGCGTCTGCTGGGATTTCAGGTGCAGGGGCGGGTCAGCGGCGCGCATCTGGACATCGGCATCGGCGGACATACGAATCGGTTTTATTGTTTCGGCGGAAAGGACGAAGCGGCAGCCTCGCACATACAGGGCATCACGCTGGCGGGCCTGCTGATGGATGAAGTCGCCCTGATGCCGCGGTCGTTTGTAGAGCAGGCGATTGCGCGCTGTTCGGTGCCGGGATCCAAGCTGTGGTTTTCGTGCAATCCCGATCAGCCGTCGCATTGGTTTTACCGCGAGTGGATTTTGCGGGCAAAGGAAAAACACGCGCTGTATCTGCATTTTACAATGCAGGACAATCTGTCGTTGACGCCGTCGATCCGGCGGCGGTATGAGCGATTGTATTCGGGCAGTTTTTACGACCGGTATGTGCGCGGCATCTGGACAGCGGCGCAGGGCTTGGTGTATCCGATGTTTGATCCGGCGCAGCACACAGGCGATCCGCCGGGGGCTGCGGAGCGTTATGTTATATCCTGTGACTACGGCACGATGAACCCGACATCCTTCGGATTATGGGGCTTGTGCCGCGGCTGCTGGTACCGCATTGCAGAGAGCTACTATGACGGGAGAAAGACGGGCATGCCGCGCACCGACGAGGAGCATTACGCAGCAATGCGGGAGCTGGCGGGCAGTCATCCGATTGAACAGGTCGTGCTGGACCCGTCCGCCGCGAGCTTCATTGCCTGTATCCGCCGCCACGGGGAATACCGTGCGGTACCGGCGAAGAACGATGTCTTGTCGGGCATTCACCGGGTTGCCGATGCGATTCGCAGCGGGGAAATCAAGATCGGCGCAGGCTGCACGGATGCCCTCCGCGAATTCACACTATATGTGTGGGATGAAAAATCGCAGCGTGACGCGCCGGTCAAGGAGAATGACCATGCGATGGACGAGATCCGGTATTTTGTCAGCACAGTGGTGGATGCGGAGCGGGAAACGCCGTTTTATGTGGCATCGGTAAGACGGGCATGAGGGTGTGAGCAGATGCCGCCTTTTCGTGTTGTCTTTGAAAGGAGGAGAACGGAATTTGGCTTTATCGTTTTTACGGCGAAGGAAGCGGCAGCAGGTGCAGACAGAGGCAGTTCCGTTGCTGCTGACGGCACCGCGGGCAGCACCGGCAGCAGAGCATCTGCCGCTGAGCGCGCCGCCGCCGCCGTCGGCGCAGGAGTGGCAGTTGTATGATGCACTGCGGTTTTCGGTTCCGGTGATTGACGCTGCGATCCGGAAGATTGTGCGTCTGACCGGCGGATTCCGGCTGACGGCGGAATCGGAGGAAGCGCAGCGATTGCTGGACCGCTTTTCGGAGTATGTGCCGGTCAATGCGAGCGGGATATCGTTGCAGCTGTTCACAGATCAGATGCTGGACAGCCTGCTGACGTACGGCAATGCCGCAGGAGAGTGGCTGCCCGACGAAGAGGGCATGCCCGCGGCACTGCTGACGGCTCATCCGTCGGTGCTGCACATCGGAGCAGTGTCGCCGTCGGCGTGTGCATACGCAGTGCGCTCGCCGGAAGGGGAATCCGTGCCGCTGCGCAATCCGGAGCGCGTGCTGTTTGCCGCGCTTGACCCGCCTGCGGGCAGCATATACGGTGTATCGGTATTGCGGGGGCTGCCTGCGATTTCACAGATACTGCTGCGCATTTACGAATGTATCGGGCAGAATTACGACCGTGCGGGCAATGTGCGTTACGCCGTGACCTATCATCCGCAGGGCAGTGCCGCAGCATTCGCACAGGATCACGCAAAGGAAATTGCCGGCGCATGGCGCGACGGCATCCGCGCAGCGCAGTACGGCGAGGTGCAGGATTTTGTGGCAGTGGGCGATGTAGACATCAAGGTCATCGGCGCAGACAATCAGCTGTTTGACACGAATGTACCGGTGCGGCAGATTCTGGAACAGATTGTATCGAAGCTGTCGATTCCGCCGTTTCTGCTGGGATTTTCGTGGGCGACGACGGAGCGGATGTCATCGCAGCAGGCGGACATTCTGACATCCGAGCTGGAATACTTCCGCAGGATCCTGACACCTGTTCTGATGCGCATCGGCAAGGCGGTGCTGCACAGTGCCGGGTATGACGAGGCACTGACCGTTTCATGGGACATCATCAACTTGCAGGATGAAACGGAGCTTGCGGAAGCCCGCCTGAAAAACGCGCAGGCAGCGGAGATTGAAGCCCGCTTGCGCCGGGAAGAAGAAGCAACACGTTGATAAAGTGGAGAAAGGAAAACGATATGTACGATTCTGTAAAGCTGGAAAAAGGCATGTATCATCTTGCAAACCGCACCTTTACACAGGCACTGGAAGACGCCGATCCGTCCGCGCAGTATGCGGGGACGCCGCTTGGTGCGCTGGACGCATTTGAGCGTCAGTTGAAACGCTTTGACATTCATGTGTCGGGCGCAGACTGCGACACGGTGGAGAAGTTTTTCACCTCGACAGAGAGTGCAGTGCTGTTTCCGGAGTTTGTCCGCCGTGCGATCAAGCAGGGCATGGAAGAGTCCATTCTGCCGGAGCTGACCGCAGCGGTGACATCGGTCAACGGGACAACCTGCAAGGGCTTTTCGATTGACGAGACCGACGGTGCGTATTCCGCGACGACAGACGAGGGAGGCACGCTGAAAAAGACCGTCATTACCGAGGGCGATGCAGTGACGCTGGACAAGTACGGCAGACTGGTGACAGCGTCGTATGAGACGGTGCGTCAGCAGCGCATTGACGTATTCTCGGTGATGCTGCGCGCAGTGGGACATAAGCTTGCGGGTGCGGTTGCCGGCGCGGCACTGGATGTGCTTGCAGATTCCGTGACGCCGATCTCGCTGATCGGCAACAGTCTGACCTACGCAGACCTCGCCGCACTGTACGGCGAATTCTCCGACTATGACCTGACGACGGTCATTGCCTCTCCGGAGAACGTGGCAGCGATTCTTGCGATGGACGAGATGAGCGACCGCACGCTGGGCAGCGACGGCGCAATCCGCCTGCCGTTCGGCGCAAAGCTGCTGAAATCTTCTGCACTGGATGACAAGACGATCATCGGTATCTCGCGTGATTTCGCGCTGGAATGTATGACCGGATCAGATGTCCTTCTGGAATCCGACCGTCTGATTGACTGTCAGCTTGACCGCATTGCGGTGTCGGTGCGCATCGGCTTCCAGCCGCTGATGTCGGGAGCCGCAGCAGTGCTTGCATGGAGCTGAGTGCAGCATTTTGCAGCAGAGTGTATGTGTAAGCATAAGATTCCGCAGTCTCCGGGGGTCCGGGGACTGCGGAATAAAATCTGAGGAGGAACGCGATGGAAAATCAGGAAAAACTGCTGGAACAGCTCAACCGTTTCACGCGGCGTGTACACACGGCGGACGAGGTCTATCTGTTTGATCTGATTCTGTGTGACAATGATATAGACCGCGACGGCGACAGCTTTTCGGACGCTGCACTGGAAGAGCTGCAAAAGCGGTTCATCGGCGTGACGGGCATCTTCGATCACAATCCGCATGCGGGGAATCAGACTGCGCGGATTTTCCGCACGGAAGTGGTGACGGATCCGGCGCGCACGGCAAAGACAGGCATGCCGTACCGTTATCTGCGGGCGAATGCGTATATGGTGCGCACCGAGGGCAATGCGGATCTCATCCGTGAGATTGACGCGGGCATCAAGAAGGAGGTATCCGTCTCCTGTGCCGTCGGCAAACAGCAGTGTTCGGTCTGCGGCGCGAACCGCTTGGAGAAGCCGTGCAGCCACATCAAGGGCAAGACCTACGGCGGCACCTTGTGTTACAGCATTCTGGATCACATCACCGACGTATACGAGTGGAGCTTTGTGGCAGTGCCGGCACAGCGCAGAGCGGGCGTGACGAAGACCTGCGGCGCAGCATCCTGTGATCCGGAGAAGGAGACATTGCGCCGGATGCTCGATCTGACAGCACAGCAGCTCGATGAACTGACAGAGTCGCTGCGCCGGGATGTCGTGCGGCTCTGCTATCAGGCAGGCGGAAGCGAAGTCTGTGCAAAGCTGCTTGCAGAGACGGCGCAGCATCTGAACACGCAGGAGCTGCTGTCGATGCAGCGTTCTCTGCGGATGCGTATGCAGACAGCGGAAAGCACATCGCCGCAGCTCACGCAGGAGGATGCGGGCAGTGTGCAGCAGCAGGCAGTCAGTGCCTATCGCATGGAACGCGCGGCAAAGGGGTGAAGCAGATGGCAGAAACGGCAATTCAGACCGCAAAGGTTATGCAGCTGTTCGCGCTGTTTGCAAATCTCAGCACGGCAGACCCGTGGCGCGGGATTGCAGAAGAGGCGATCATGCAGACCGAGTGCGCATGCCGTCCCGGCGCAGACCGCACAGACATTCGTCTTTGCTATTATGCGGCAGCACTTGCAAACTGGCATTACCGGCAGATCATCGCGGCACAGGGGGCATTATCCCCGACCTATGCAGGCGCAGCCGATGCGCAGCGGGATGATTCAGGTCCCTGTGCATTGGCAAAGCGGCTGGTTGAGGCATATCGGGAAGCGGCGGCAGATCTGCTGACGGACAGCAGCATGCTGTTTTGGGCGGTATGAGAAGAAGCACGCGGGATTAAGGGGGGAATATGCGTGGCGTATCTTGAAACTGTTATATCACAGATTGTCGGCACATTGCAGGAGAACGGCGTAACCGCCTATGCGGAATACGAGCTGCAAACATCCCCCGTGCCGGCGGACCCGATGTTTGTCACGGCGGCGGTGACGCGGTTTGAGGCAAATGTACCGCCGGTTGCGGTATACGGGGATGGCAAAGCATTTCCGGCAGTATTGACGCTGCGGTTTCGCATACACGGCAAACCGAATGACGATCCGGACAAACTGACGATAATATGGGAGGTTTCGGTTTTGCCGGAGCTGATGGACGCGGGATATTGCATCCGCAGTGCAAAGCTCGGTGAGGTGCAGTACAGCCGGCAGCTCGACCGGATCCTGCGTGAGGCGACGGTAACGGTGGATGCACTTTTGACGCGCAAGCCGCTGCCGGAGTGATTGACAGCCGCAGAAGACAGGGAGGAGAGAACAAGGAGCAGCTTATGAGCATCAACATCAATACACTCAGCACCGACAGTCCGGCGGAGAAAATCACACTCGGAGATGTTTGCATGACCGCTGAGAAGTTCTCACTGCGCGTGCAGCGTCCGACGGTGCGGCATGTGCTGAGCAGCGGCGCACACACTGTAACCGTTCTGGGCGAGCTGCCCTGTACACTGACACTGGGCGGGCGCATCATTCCGGATGACGGCGGCGCACTGCCGGCGCGGATACAGGCGTTGCTTTCGGCAGACAGTGTCTATGCGTTCACCTGCCGCGGGATGCGGTTTCAGGGAATGCGCATAACGGAGCTGACATGCAGCACGGAGCAGAATGCGCATGAAGCCGCGATGACGGTGGTTCTGATCGGGAAGCTGAAAGAGGTGCAGGAATGACAGTGCAGTGCATATTTGACTGTGAGGACGCATCGGCATTCACCCTGACGGAATGTACGCAGTTTTCGCTTGTGCGCGAGCGGTATCTGCCGTACAGCGAGCTGCGTCTTACGCTTCCGGCAGCGCGTGCATACGCCTTGCCGATTCGGGTGCGGTTCAGCCTGAACGGGCAGCTTCTGCACGACGGCAGCATCTGCACGGCGGAATATGTACAGGAAAAGGGAGAGCTGATGCTGCGGATCCGGTCGCGCAGCTACACGGCAGTTCTGACGGGAAGCCAGTTGATTCCGGGGATGCACTACGATGTGACGCTGGTATCGCTGATGACGGCATACGCGCTGCCGCACATCACCTATCAGGCAGAGACGGCAGCCGTGGATTACATTCTGGTGAAGGAGAACACGTCCATGTGGGATGCGCTGACGGCATACAGCTACAAGCTCTGCGGAAGCTACCCGTACATACGGGTGCCGAACGAGCTGTGTGTTGCGCCGCAGAGCAGCACCGACACGGTTCTGCTGCCGGAGGATGCCGTACTGACGCAGACAAGGCGCAGCGATGCTTCGGAGCTGATCAGCCGGATTGACATGGCGAATCTGGACGGACAATACGGCGTGTTTTCCCGTATCAACGGGCAGGCGGTTCTGCGCGAGATCACGAAAGTGCGGCAGATACTGTTTGACCGGCAGTTTTTATACAATCCGGACGATGCGCTGAAATTCCGTCTTGCGTGCAGCAACCGCCGCCTGCGGCAGACTGCGGTAACATACCTAGGCTACTGCGGCGAGGATATTGAGGACCGCATCCGCTGCGGCAGTCTGGAAGCGCGGGTCGGAAAGATCACGCTGACATGCGACCGCGGCATTCTGACGACCGAAGACGTCTGTTATTTTGATGATTTCTGTAACCCGACATGATGTAAGGCATGCAGCAGCCCGCACGAAGCATACGCTTCGTGCGGGCATTTTGTTGCATTCTTTTTGTATTTGTGTTATAATAAAGCAAAAGATATAAAGCAAAAGATCAGAGCGTGCAACGGGCATTTGCCTGTGCGGAGGAGGTGCAGAGGCATTGGCAAAACAAAAAGCTCCGCAGGAGCTGCGGGAGCTGGAACGGACCTACCGGCGGATGCAGCGGAAATTGAAGCGGGAATCGGGCAGAAAATCGAAGCTGCCGCTGATTGCAGCGGCACTGCTGCTGTTGTTTTTGGATCTGTTTTTGCTCGGACTGCATCTGTACCATGTGCGAAGCGTTGCGGAACTGCCGGAATCGCAGCTGGATGTCTATGTGCTGGATGTCGGGCAGGGCGACGCGATATTGCTGCGCACGGCGACCCATGCGGTTTTGGTCGATGCCGGAGATACCGACAGCGCAGCCGCGGTTGTGCAGATGCTGCAAGAAGCCGGAGTCCGGTCGTTGGACGCGGTGATCAATTCGCATCCGCACGCAGATCATCTGGGCGGAATGCAGGCGGTATTGGAGCAGTTTCCGGTCAAGTCACTGTATTTTCCGGATATACCGGAGGACCTGCTTCCGACGACTGCATCGTATCTGTATCTGTTGGAGACAGCGGGAGCACGGCAGATTCCGGCGGTCATTCCGAAGTGCGGCGAGGAGCTGACGCTGGGCGCGGCATCGCTGGAATTTCTCAGTGTGGACAATGCCGCATTTGAAGACCTCAATAACTGTTCGCTGGGCTGTCTTGTGACCTGCGGCGGCGTGCGGATCTTTATGGCAGGCGATCTGGAAGCGGCAGGGGAGGCAGCTTTTTTGTCTGCGGGACTGGTGCCGAAGACAGACGTGCTGAAAGTGTCGCATCACGGCGGCAGCAGTTCGACGACCGAGGCGTTTTTGTCGGCGTGTCAGCCAAAATACGCGCTGATCTCATGCGGCAGCGGAAATGATTACGGACATCCGTCGGTGCAGTGTCTGTCGCGGCTGCTGGAAGCGGGCAGCACAGTCTACCGCACCGATCTGGACGGTACGCTGCATTTTGCAACAGACGGCGTTGCCGTGTGGCAGGCAGCACCGTAGCTGCTATTGACAAAGCGGCAGATTTCGTGCTACAATAGGCAGTAGAATCGGAGGTGTGCAAGTGGTGCAGGCGGCAAAGATGGCAGAAGCACTGATTCAAACATTAAAGGAAGCACATCAGCTGAGCGATGCAGAGCTGCTGACTTTTCTGACGGCAAAAGAAATGCCGGAGGAGCAGCTTTATGCAGCGGCAGATGCCGTGCGCCGGCAGTATTACGGCGATGCGGTCTATCTGCGCGGCTTGATTGAGTTTACGAATTACTGTAAAAACGACTGTTATTACTGCGGCATTCGCCGGAGCAATGCGAATGCGGTGCGGTACCGCCTGACGCGGGAGGAGATTCTGTCCTGCTGCGAGGAGGGCTATGCGCTGGGGTACCGGACATTTGTGCTGCAAGGCGGCGAGGACGCATATTTTACAGATGCACGCATCTGCGAGCTGGTTTCCGCAATCCGGAGTGCGCATCCGGACTGTGCCGTGACGCTTTCGATCGGAGAAAAGCCGCGTGAGAGCTATCAGGCATACTTTGACGCAGGGGCGCGGCGGTATCTTCTGCGGCATGAGACGGCAGATTCTGCGCATTACAGCAGGCTCCATCCGGCGCAGATGTCATTGGAGAACCGCAAGCGGTGCCTGTTTGATCTGAAAGAGATCGGGTATCAGGTCGGCAGCGGTTTCATGATCGGTTCGCCGTATCAGACGCCGGAATGTCTGCTGGCGGACATTCGCTTTTTGCAGGAGCTGGAACCGGCGATGATCGGTGTCGGACCGTACATCACGCATCGGGAGACACCGTTTGCGGAGATGCCGTCGGGCGAGCTGCGTTTCTGTCTGCGCATCATCGCGCTGCTGCGGCTGCTGTTCCCGAAGGCACTGATTCCGGCGACGACGGCATTCGGTTCGCTGCATCCGCAGGGGCGGGAGCTTGCACTGCGCGCAGGCGGCAATGTCGTGATGCCGAATTTATCGCCTGTTGCGGTGCGCAAGCACTATGATTTATATGAAAACAAGATCTGTCTGGGAGACGAGGCGGCACACTGCCGCGGCTGTCTGGAACGGCGGATCGAGTGGGCCGGGTATCATGCCGTGGTCGCGGTCGGAGATTCGCTGGCATATACAGCCGGCAGGAGCGGAAAGGAGTCACAGAGATGACGACATATGAAATGCAGCAGGAAATCCTGCGCCTCAAAAAGGAAAAGGGAATTTGCATTCTGGCACATGCATATCAGAGCCATGAGATCTGGGAGGTTGCAGATTACATCGGTGACTCGTTCGGCTTATGCAAGAACGCGCAGCAGTCCGATGCAGAGACAGTGCTGATGTGCGGTGTGCAGTTTATGGCAGAAACAGTAAAGATGCTGTCGCCGCAGAAGCGCGTCCTGCTGTCGAATCCGGATGCAGGCTGCCCGATGGCAGAGCAGATGGACAGGGAGCTGATTGCGGGATTAAAGGAGCAGCTTCCGGATTATACGGTCGTAGCATATATCAACACGACGGCGGAGCTGAAAACGGTCTGCGATGTCTGCGTGACATCGTCATCGGCAGTCAAGATCATCCGTCAGATTCCGAGCGATAAGATTTTGTTTATCCCTGACTGCAATCTGGGTGCGTGGGTCGCAAAGCAGATGCCGGAGAAGCAGTTTGAATTTGTACACGGCGGATGCCTGACGCATGCGCGGATCTCACCGCGGGAGGCAGAGGCGGCAAAGGCAGCGCATCCCAATGCCCTGCTGCTGGTGCATCCGGAGTGCCAGAGCGGAGTGACTGCACTGGCGGATTTTGCCGGCAGTACGACAGAGATCATGGCGTATGCAGAGAAGAGCGCGAACCGCGAGTTTATCATCGGTACAGAGAACAGCATTGTGCAGCATTTGCAGATGCGCTGTCCGGAGAAGCGGTTTTATCCGTTGTCGAAGGACTGCGTCTGCCATAATATGAAGCTGACGACTTTGGGCGATGTGTACGGCTGTATGCTCGGTACGGCAGGCAAGGAGATCGAGATGGATGCCGCATTGATCAGGGATGCCCGCCGCTGTATTGATAAAATGCTGGAATACGGCGGATAACCGCCTGTGAATCAGAGTTTAGCAGCATCATTGAGAGATGTTTTGAGGGCTCTGCCCTCAAAC
>JAZQNP010000024.1:0-3263 GCA_045627405.1 Oscillospiraceae bacterium
GGTGTGGATTTCGTCACACTGCACTGCGCCATCACCCGCAAAACCATCGGGCAGATCAAAAAGCACAAGCGAAAAATGAACATCGTATCACGCGGAGGATCGCTCGTGTTCGCATGGATGAGCATGACCGGCGAAGAAAACCCGTTCTACGAGTATTTTGATGAGATTCTCGATATATGCAGAGAATACGATGTCACGATTTCGCTCGGCGATGCGTGCAGACCCGGCTGTCTCGCGGACGCAGGCGATGTCTGCCAGATCGAAGAGCTCGTGCGGCTCGGTGAGCTGACGAAGCGCGCCTGGGCAAAGGATGTGCAGGTCATGGTGGAAGGCCCCGGGCATATGCCGCTCGATCAGATCGAAGCAAATATGAAGATTCAGCAGACAATCTGCATGGGCGCGCCGTTCTATGTACTTGGCCCGCTCGTGACAGACATTGCGCCAGGATATGATCATATTACATCTGCGATCGGCGGAGCAGTCGCGGCATCTGCCGGTGCGGCGTTTCTCTGCTATGTGACACCGGCAGAGCATCTAGCGCTCCCGAATGTGGCGGATGTCAAGCAGGGCATTATCGCCTCTCGCATCGCAGCACACGCTGCCGACATTGCAAAGAAGATTCCCCACGCCCGCGATCTCGACGGCGCGATGGCGGACGCAAGACGCACCTGCGACTGGGAGAAGCAGTGGGAATGCGCGATTGACCCGGAAACGGCGAAAAGCATCCGTGAGAGCCGCGCACCCGAGCAGGAGGACAGCTGTTCCATGTGCGGCAAATTCTGCGCTGTCCGCAGCATGAACAAGGCACTGAACGGAGAGCATATTGATATTCTTTAAGATTACACCTGCATGATCGAAAAAGCGATTTTGCACTTTACAAGAGTGCCGTTTTTGTGTATAATAAGAATACCTGCTGCAATATTGAAAAGGCATTTCTCAGCGGCAATACTGTGAAAAGTCTCTTTGGAGGTGTTTTTATGCCGAAACCGATTCCGATTCAAAATGTGCGTGTCACAGGCGGAGTATTCCGCGAGCGCATGGAGCTGAACCGCAAGTATCTCGCAGAGCTGGATGTACAGTGTCTGCTGCAAAATTTCTATCTCGAAGCGGGCATCATCATACCGGAGCTGCAAGTGGTTGAAGATCCCGCAAAGGCAAATCTGCACTGGGGCTGGGAGGCACCGACCTGTCAGCTTCGCGGACATTTTCTCGGGCACTGGATGTCTGCGGCGGCAAAGCTGATTGCAAGCGAGGGCGACGCCGAGCTGAAATATAAGCTGGAAAGAATTGTCGCGGAGCTGGCAAAATGCCAGAAGCAAAACGGCGGCGGATGGGTCGGTTCGATTCCGGAAAAATACTTTGATATGCTCGCAGGCGACACCTATGTCTGGTCGCCGCAGTATACGCTGCACAAGACACTCATGGGGCTTGTCGATGCCTACATCTATACGGGAAACGAACAGGCACTCGGCATCGCCGACCGCCTCGCAGACTGGTTTATCAACTGGACAGCGCGGATGCAGCAGATCAATCCTTACGCAGTCTATCAGGGTGAACAGGGCGGCATGCTTGAAATCTGGGCAGAGCTGTATGAGATCACCGGCGACGGGAAATATCAAACGCTGATTGATCTTTACAAGGAAAACGGAATCTACAATAAACTGGAAACCGGCGGCGACGCGCTCTCGGATGACCACGCAAACGCAAGTATTCCGCATATCCACGGTGCCGCGAAAATGTTTGAGATCACCGGAGCGCAGCACTGGAAGAACATCGTCGAAGCCTTCTGGAAAAATGCCGTCACTGACCGCGGCATGTATGCGACAACGGGTACAAATGCAGGCGAATTCTGGATTCCGAACGGACAGCTCGGTGCCTATCTCGGCGACCGCGATCAGGAATTCTGCACGATCTACAATATGGTTCGCACCGCAGATTTCCTCTATCGGCAGACCGGCGACACGGCATATGCAGATTACATCGAGCGCGCACTCTACAACGGCTTCCTCGCGCAGCAGAACCGCTGGACAGGTATGCCGACCTATTTTCTGCCGCTCCGTGCGGGCGCAAAGAAAAAATGGGGCAGCAAGCGGCATGATTTCTGGTGCTGTCACGGCACGACCGTGCAGGCGCAGGCATCCTATCCCGAACTGATTTATTATTGCGATGATACGCGCATTTCGGTGATGCAGTATATCCCCTCCGAGGCGGAGATCACACTCGTCGGCAGTACGGTTCGCATCGCACAGACAACCGAAATGAAAAACTACAATGCACAGATTTTCTTCGATGAAAAGGGCGGCGGCGATAAGTCGCGCTGGTCGTTGAAATTCAGCGTGGACTGCGAGAAGCCGACTGCGTTCACACTGGCACTCCGCGTACCGAAATGGGCAAAGGGCACGCCGCTGCTGCGCGTCAACGGTGCTGTCACAGAGCCGCAGATTGAAAACGGCTGCATCACGCTCACGCGGGAGTGGTCGCATGAGACGGTCTATGTTATGTTCCGCAGCGAGATTGTATTTGAGCCGCTGCCCGATCAGCCGGAGCTTGCCGCAGCGGTAGACGGACCGATCGTGCTGGGCGGGCTGACCGACCGCGACTGCGGCCTGACCGGCAAAAATCCCGCAGAGATTTTCTCGCTGCGCACCGAGCATACCTATGAAACCTATGTCTGGAAGCAGAACTGCTATGTGACGAAAAATCAGCCGGTAAACATGGATTTTATGCCGCTCTATGACATCACCGATGAAGTGTATACGGTCTATTTTACGGTCAAACAAGAAAAGGATTGATCAAATGGAATATTTCTGGCTCATTGCCGCCGCACTCGGTGCAGGCAATGCTGTTGCTGCATTATCGGGACATACTGTTGCAGTTTGCCGTGCTGCCTCAGGCTCTGCGCTGACCGTTGTTTTGGCCGCCGCGATTGCCGGAATGCTGATGGAATGATACCCCCGTCAGGAGCGACACGGTCATTGCTCCGTCCGGCATTCCCGCAGCGAAATTCGCATGACAGTGATTCTGCGGAGCATAAAATAGGCTGTAAAAAGGCTCGCTTCGGGATGGATGCCCGGGGCGGGCTTCTTGTGTCTGCACGGAGTAAGCTGGCAGAAAAAACCGCCCGATACGGCGAAGGGGAGTGAACCGCCCCATTTTGTACGGACAGCACAAAAAGCCGCCTATGGCAAAATGAATTAAGCACTGAACTGGCTCCGCAGCTCAAGCGGAGTCAGTTTTGTATTCAGCTGAATGCGCTGATGATT
>JAZQNP010000025.1:0-4064 GCA_045627405.1 Oscillospiraceae bacterium
GCGATGACATCGACAGCATCTCGTGGTTTGAGCCGGAAACGCAGCGCAGAACGGAACAGACTGAGGAGATTCTGCTTGCACCGGCAGCGGAGGCACTGCCCGATGCGGCACAGCTTGCAGAAAAGCTGACGGCATTGTCAAAGAGTGTGCGCGGAAAACAGGCAGCGAAGCTGAAAGAGAAATTTCAGGCGGATGCAGAAAAGCTGACGAGCGGCGCACTGCTGCCGGATATTGATTTGTATTTCCCCCTGATTTATGATGCAGCGGCGTCGGTCTTTGACTACGGCTTCGGCGCAGTGGCGTTCTGCGAATCAGCGAATGTCACGGATGCACTGAAAGGCATTGCAGCGCGGTATGCCGAGGATGTCAAGCTGATGCTGGAAGAGGGCATGATGAACCGTCAGCTGGCGGGATATTATCTGGATCCCACGGCAGTTCTGGCGCGGGCGCAGCAGATTCCCACATGCTGTCTGAACGCATTTATGAGCAGTGCGAATGTCTTTTCGTATCAGCGGATGCTTTCGGTTGAGGCAGCGCAGACCGCACCGTGGGGCGGCAGCACACGGCTGCTCACAGAGGATTTGCAGGAGCTTCTGCGGCGGGATTATGCGGTTCTGGTCTGCGGCGGAACGGAAAAAACACTGCCGCTTCTGATGCAGGATTTGCAGGAGAGCGGCATTGCGTGCGCGATTGCCGAGGAGGACACCGAACCGGAAGCGGGCAAGGTGCTGTTGACGCGCAGCGGATTGTCAGGCGGATTTGATTACCCGGACATCCGGTTTGCGTGTATTGCGCAGAACAAGGCGCAGAGCACGGTGCTGAAAAAGCGACGGTTTAAGAAGGGACAGGAAATCCGCGCATTATCGGAGATTTCAGAGGGCGATCTCGTGGTGCATGCCGGACATGGCATCGGGCGGTTTGCGGGCATCCGCAAGCTGGAAATGGAGGGTATTCAAAAGGATTATATCACGATTGAGTACGCCGGCGGAGATGAACTGTATGTGCCGGTGACGCAGCTGGATCTGGTTTCACGCTATATCGGCGGCAAGGATGACGGCGCGGTGAAGCTGAATAAGCTCGGCTCGGCGGAATGGCAGAAAACGCGCACGAACGTCAAAAAAGCGGTCAAGGACATGGCGGCGCAGCTGATCAAGCTCTATGCGGCACGGCAAAAGGCACAGGGCTTTTCGTTTGATTCCGACGATGAAATTCAGCGGGATTTTGAAGACCGGTTTCCGTTTATCGAGACGAACGACCAGCTCCGCAGCACCGCAGAGATCAAAGCCGATATGGAGCGCGACACGCCGATGGACAGACTGCTCTGCGGCGATGTCGGCTTCGGCAAGACAGAGGTTGCATTCCGCGCAGCACTGAAATGTATCTTGTCGGGAAAACAGTGTGTGCTGCTCGCGCCGACGACGGTGCTGGCAAATCAGCATTATCAGACGGCATTGCAGCGATTTGAGTCCGTGCCGGTGAATATCGAGCTGCTGTCACGGTTCCGCACGAAAAAGCAGCAGACAGCGATTCTTGAAAAGGTGGCAAACGGAACGGTCGATCTGCTGATCGGCACGCACCGTCTGCTGTCGAAGGATGTGAAATTCGGCGCGCTGGGGCTTGCGATCATCGACGAGGAGCAGCGGTTCGGCGTTGCGCATAAGGAACGCTTCAAGGAACTGTTCCACGGCGTAGACATGCTGACACTCTCCGCGACGCCGATTCCGCGTACGCTGAATATGGCACTTTCCGGCATCCGCGACATGAGCGTGATCGAGGAGCCGCCGCAGGACCGGTATCCGGTGCAGAGCTTTGTGCTGGAATACAATGCTGGTCTGGTTGTGCAGGCGATCCGGCGCGAATTGAAGCGCGGCGGGCAGGTCTATTATCTGCACAACCGCGTCGAGACGATCATCCAGTGCGCGGCGAAATTGCAGGAGATGCTGCCGGAGGCGCGGATCGGCTTTGCGCACGGAAAGATGAGCGAGCAGGAGATCAGCGAGGTATGGCGGCGGCTGGTGGATCATGAGATTGATATTCTTGTCTGCACGACGATCATCGAGACCGGCGTGGACGTACCGAACGTCAACACGCTGATTTTGGAGCAGGCAGACCGGTTCGGCTTGTCACAGCTTTATCAGCTTCGCGGACGGGTCGGGCGTTCCAATCGCCGTGCCTACGCATATTTCACCTACCAGCCAAACCGTTCTCTGACGGAAATTGCGGAGAAGCGGCTGTCCGCGATGCGCGAGTTCACGCAGTTCGGCAGCGGCTTCCGCATTGCGATGCGCGATCTGGAAATCCGCGGAGCAGGCAGCATTTTGGGCGGACAGCAGCACGGGCAGATGGAGCAGGTCGGATACGAAATGTACCTGAAAATGCTGAACGAAGCGATTGCAGAGGAAAAGGGCGAAGCACCGGAAGCACCGCCGGCATGCACGGTGGATATTCAGGTCGAGGCGCATATCCCGGAGCAGTATATCGGCAGCATGACATCGCGCTTAGAAATCTACCGCCGGATTGCACTGGTGCAGACGGAGGAAGAAAAGACCGATCTGATCGACGAGCTGATCGACCGGTTCGGGGAGCCGCCGCAGAGCCTTGTCAATCTGATAGATGCGTCACTTTTGCGCAACACGGCAGGGCGCATGGGCATCACGGAAATCTCGCAGAAGCGCGGCGCGTTGTTCTTCTATGTGACAAGACCGACGCCGCAGCAGATCTCTGCGCTGATGGTAAAATATTACGACCGCATCGCGTTCAACGACAAAAAGCCGCCGTGGTTTGTGGCGGTCCGGCTGCAAAAAGGCGAGTATTCGGTTGAACTGATGCGGGAGGTGATCGGGATTTTTCTGGAACACGCCGGAAAATCGGCGGAAGAAAGCTGAAATTCACTTATTTTTTGTGCAATATAGCATAAACGAGTTGAAATTATATTAACATCTTTGTCATGAACGTGAATTGCTATTTTGTTGGAATCATGCTATAATAAGTGTATAATTTAGTGCCGAAAGTGCGTAAGTAGGCACGCTCTAATGGAGGAATGTAACATGAAAATCAAGTCTCTTCTTGCAAGCGTTGCAGCTTGCGCAGTTGCAGTTTCTGCAATGGCAATTTCCGCTTCTGCTGAGGTCACCAACGGTAATGTTACTGGCGACGACGGTAGCAAATTCTATCAGTATGACGTTATGGAGAACACCTCTGACGTGACTGCGGTCTACGGTGTTGAGTTCACGATTACCCCGGCGGATACTTCGCTTTCGAGCGGTATCGGCGGCGGTATCGGCATGAACTCCAATTCCACCGGCTGGAAGTCTGTTGAGTGGGGCAACCCGGATTCCGGCAAGCCGGTCATCCTCGACACCGAGAATTGGACCCTGACGTATGTCAACGACACTGCGTTCGCTTCCACCGATGCCTACGCTCAGGTTTGGGTTCAGAACTGGTGGGGTTCCGAGTTCACCGTAGACAGCGTGAAGCTGCTCGACAAGGACGGCAACGAGATCGGTGCTGCTGCTGAGGAAAGCTCTTCTGCTGATGAGTCCAGCGCAGCTGCTGATTCCAGTGCAGCTGATGCTTCTTCCAGCACTGCTGACACTTCCAGCACCGCTTCTTCCAGCACAGCAAGCACTTCCAGCACCGCTTCTACCACCGGCGCGAAGGCTGGCGATGCAGGCGTGGCAGTTGCAGTTGCAGGTCTGGCACTGGCAGGCGCAGCAGCAGTTGTTGCTCGCAAGAAGCACTGATATATTGATATAAAGATTTTGAACAGAGGTTACTGATATGAAAAAAACGGCAAAGATTCTCGCAGCAGTTTCTGCTGCGGCAATGGGCCTCTCCATGCTGGCTGTGACAGCTTCCGCTGAAAAGAAGGATTCCTACACGGCAGTTCTCTGCGTCGTAGCAGGCAACAACCAGCAGTGGGGTTCCGGTGAGCTTGCAGGTTCTACCGATGCAACGATCACCGGCAACGGCACCTACACTGTCACTGCGAAGATGAAGGAAGCAAGCGGTTCGATCGAGCTGATCCTCATCACTACCGACATCGACGTGTATGCATACGGTGA
>JAZQNP010000026.1:0-23632 GCA_045627405.1 Oscillospiraceae bacterium
TATGGCAATGAGGTTCCACCCGTTCCCATTCCGAACACGGAAGTTAAGCTCATTCACGTCGAAAATACTTGGATGGAGACGTCCCGGGAAGATAGATCAATGCCGGCACGAAGCCAGAGGTTTTTCTCTGGCTTTTTTCCTGTTTATGCGGGCCATTAGCTCAGTTGGTCAGAGCTCCCGGCTCATAACCGGTTGGTCCTGGGTTCGAGTCCCCGATGGCCCATGAGAGAAAGCACCTGTGATTGCCGCAGGTGCTTTTTTATGTCAATACGCCAATACGCCAATATGCCAATATTCCAATTTGTTACCGCCGTTATTCTTTTGTAATGTGTAATGCAATTTGCGGAATCGGTTGCAGTTTTATCACAATTTGGCTGTATGCCTTGACCGTGCTTGAAATCTGTGTTATACTCTTGCTTGTATGAAACCGGCTTGGGACGTGCGGATATGCAGCTCTGTGGCACAGAAAGGATCCCCGATGGAAAAAGAACGGAAATCGCAACTGATTCAGATGATATTATATTCGCTTGCAGGATTGCTGGTCGGCGGTGTGGTCGGCGGCACGCTGCTGCTGAAAATGACGACGCAGGACAATGCGCCTGTGTCTTTGGATACTGCACTCTCCTCCCTTTCTGAGGAGACGGATGCACTGGAAGAAACGCAGGAGGAAGCTGAGATTCCCGATGCCGTTTCTGAGACAGAGGAGCTGCAAGAGCAGATCGAGATGATTGTGACAGAACCGCCTTTGGATATGTAATGTCATTCCAGCACAGGTCGGAATATCTGTCCCTGTCATTTGAAGGGATAGGCATAGAAAGCAGCGTACCATCGGGCATAAAACACATCGTGACCGTTTCGGGAGCGTTAGGACATTCGACAGTTTCTACAACAAGTAATATCTACTGTCATATGTTGGAAGAATCCAGAGCAAAAGTCTCCGATGCCGTCAGCTCGGCACTCGATTTCTCAGGCAAGAAAAAAGAGCCGAAGGGTGCTTGACCTACGGCTCACTACTCCGCATTTTCAAAATAAAGAACAGATAAAGAACAAAGCGGATTTTCACTATAAAAGAAAAACTCGGAAACGGCGATATTACGCTGTTTCCGAGAACGTTGAATGGTGACCCGTACGGGAATCGAACCCATGATTACGCCGTGAAAGGGCGTCGTCTTAGCCGCTTGACCAACGGGCCGTTTTGATGGCTGCGACAGGATTTGAACCAGTGACCGATCGGGTATGAACCGATTGCTCTAGCCAGCTGAGCTACGCAGCCATATGCCGCTCTGCGGTATATGCCATACAGGCGACTATGATATTATACACCAAATCATGCAGAATGTCAAGTGAAAACTGAAAAAATGTAGAAAACAACGAAACGCACCGGAAAACAGCGGGGAAAATTAAACAATACTTCTTATTCTGTCAGAAGCAATACCCATATATCGCAGGCATCGTTGTGGGCGTAACCGAATTGCGTGTAGCCTGTGTAGGTCAGGTAGCTCGTCTGGTTGAGATTGAGCACCATCGCATGAAACACCGTATGTTCGTCTGCACCGCCGGTCAGGACCGTTTCACCGCAGACTGCGGCATTCACACCGTATTCAGAAAGCACAGCAGACCATTCTGCGCCGTTTTGCCGCTGATGCAAGGGTGCGGAGCGATTTGCCTGCAATTCTGCAACGCGTGCGCCGGCAGCGTGCATGAGTGCCTCACTGATTTTGAGCGCACCGGCACCGGATGCCGCACGCTTCTGATTGATCAGATCACAGAGTACATCGCCGGTCGGCTCGGGTTCGACGAAAACAAAGCCGTCGAGACCTGAGAGCCGTTCTCCGAGCGCGCGTGCCATTTCATAGTATTCCGCCTCTTCTTCGGGGGTCATCCCGCTGTCCTGCCGGTGCTCTGCACCGGCACAGCCGTTCAGCATGCAGCCGCTCAGAATGAGCAGTGCGCAGGCAAACAGGCAGAAAATCCGTCTGGCGGTTCTCAAAGGGATCACCTCCGTCATCGCAGCATGATACTCAGATATGGAGCATTTCAACGACCTTATCCCGCAGCCATGTGCAGGCTTCTGCAACGGGGATGTTTTCGCGGAAGGATTTGTCACGGGCAGTGATTTCGATGCAGCCGTTTGAAATGGACTTCGGGCTGACGATTGCCCGCAGCGGAATGCCGAAGAGGTCTGCATCGGCAAACATCGCACCGGGACGAATATCGCGGTCATCGTAGAGAACCTCGACGCCAAAGCTCAGCAGCTCGGCATAGAGTCTGTCGGCAGCTTCCCGCACAGCCGGATCATCGACGCGCAGATTGCAGATTTCGACCTGCCATGGTGCAATGGTCATCGGCCAGATCGGGCCGTAATCGTCGTGGCTTTCCTGACAGACCGATGCGCAGAGTCTGCCGACGCCGATGCCGTAGCAGCCCATAATCGGTTGCTTGCGCTCGCCGTTCTCATCCAGATAGGTCATGTCCATCGACTCGGTATATTTGGTGCCGAGCTGGAAGATATTGCCGATCTCAATGCCCTTTTCGATGTGGATATGGGGTCTGCCGCATGCGGGACAGATCGCACCGTCAAAGGTCTTTGCGACATCGTGATAGTGTACCTCGCCGTAATCGCGGGACAGATTCAGACCGGTATAGTGCTTGTCCGTTTCATTGGCACCGCAGACGAGAGATTCGATGCCTTTGAGCGACTTATCAAAGACCACGGTGATCTGTGTCGGCAGACCGACTGCACCGATAAAGCCGGGGATCAGACCGCTTTCGGGTGTGATGTCGGCAGCGGGATGAATCTCAGCGCGGAGATGATTGCGCAGCTTGGTTTCATTGACTTCGAGATCGCCGCGGATGAAGACGACCACATAGCTGTCATCCTCATTCTTCTGATAGACGACGGCTTTTGCAAGCTGCTTTTCGCTGATATGAAGGAACGCTGCAAGATCCTCAATGGTCTTGACATCCGGCGTGTCGATCTTGGTGAGCGGCTCGATGTTACCGGGATCATTCTCCACCGTCACAACAGCCGCCTCCATGTTTGCGCGGTAGCCGCAGTCACAGATGGCGAGCGTGTCTTCACCCACATCGGTCAGCAGCATGAATTCGTGGGAGATGCTGCCGCCCATCATGCCGGAATCGGACTGCACGGAGATGAAGTTCTTTGCGCCGCAGCGTTCAAAGATGCGGTGATAGGCTTCAAATGCGCGGTTATAATACCGTTCGAGGTCTGCCTGTGAGGTGTGGAAGGAGTAGGCATCCTTCATCGTGAATTCGCGCACGCGGATCAGACCGCCTCTTGCACGCGGCTCATCGCGGAATTTTGTCTGAATCTGATAGATCATAAACGGGAAATCCGCATAGGACTGTGCCGTATCGCGGGCGAGATGCACTGCCGCTTCCTCGTGCGTCATGCCGAGCACCATCGGATTGCCGGAGCGGTCTTTCCAGCGCGCCATTTCGCTGCCGATGCCGGTATATCTGCCGGACTCCTCCCAGAGGGAAGCCGGCATGACCACCGGAAACAGGACTTCCTGTCCGTCGATCGCGTCCATTTCCTCGCGGATGATCTGTTCGATTTTGCGCATGATGCGCTTTGCGGGGGTGTAGAGGGAGAAGATGCCGTTCGCCATATATTTCATATAGCCGCCGCGCATCATCAGCGCGTGGCTTTCGATCACACAGTCCTTCGGCGCGTTTTTGAAGCGTTCACCGAGCATATTTGCAACTTTCATAGAATTTCCGATCCTTTCGCGGTTTTGTCAGTCAGCGGGAGAAATCATCCTCCGCACCACATACAAAATCATTGTATCACATTTTCCGAAAAAAAGCAAGCAGTTTTGCAGGATTTTCAGAGAATCGGTCTTCGTGCCGGTGAAGGATATTGCGCTCCTGCCGCTCGATATTCTGCTTCTTGGTCGAAATCCGGCAATAGCCGTAGATGATGTTCACACTATCTCTCCTTTCTGAAATGTATATAAGTAACGGTCGAAAAAGCTCCTGAACGCAAATGTCAGGAGCTTTGTACCTTATATTTCATCAACCATGCACTTCTGAATAACACTACAAAACGCCATAATGTCCGCGACCGAGCTGACCGCGGCATCGAGCATTGTATCGCGGTTGATCTGGCTCCAATCCAACGAAAAACCGTAATGCAGTGCCATGCACCGTATCAGCTCACGAATGCTTCTGCCGTTGCCTTCGCGGAATGGGTGAATGATGTTCAGTTCAGACATGATGTATGACAAATGCTCGACTTGGCGGTTTCTGTCAGTTTCACGCAGCATATCGGTGCTGTGGATTGTACCAAAAACCTTGTCAAGCTCCTGATCTATAAGATGAGGAGGATAGAACATCGTTTTGCCCTTACTGATTTGCTCACGGCGGATATGTCCCGCAAACGGGTAAATATCCTCAAACAGAAAGCGGTGGATATTCAAAAGCTGTGTTTTGGAGAATCTGCCCTTGATTGGAGATTCCATAAGCATATATTGTTTGAGGGCGGTGATCTCCTCCTCCGCCTGTTTCAGCTCGTCTCTATCCTTGATGTTCAGTTTGTTTTTCAGAACATCACTATCGGGATAACAGTAGAGTGACTGTACCGTGGTGTACACATCATATTTTGAGAACATTACTCCGCCCTCTGATATTTTGCTTTCAGCTCTGCCATGATCTGCTGATAATTCGCCTGACCGCTGGCATATCTGTCAAGGTTGCGTCTGCTCGCATCGCTCAGCGTGATACCTTCGATTGCCATTGTTCCTGCGACGCTCCGTAGCCGTTTCTTGTGCAGCGCAGCACTGACAGGCTTTCTATGTGCTTGCGGTTTCATGCCTCTGCCTCCTTTATATGTTACCATATGCCTTATGACCGCTAATCGTTCATCTGATGCACCTTACAGAGCCATTGTACAGGACAGCAAGAGAACTGTCACAGAAAGACTCTTCTGCATCGAGCATATTACCATTATACCAAAAAACGAGCCATGCGTCAAGGTGTGCGCCCCATTTTCATTGATGTACGTTGAAATGGTATAAGGGGTGCTTTGGGACACGCTGATCTGCGCGTTACGAATCAATATCTTCACTGCATCGCCTCTTCGCTGTACTGCTTATCCGGCAAACCGATCACCTGTACATCGCGGACGACAGGATGTGTGTAGAGGAAGTCCTCGATTTCCTTCGGATAGCGGTCTACGGTCAACGATAAACGAAAAAGAAAAACGAAATACGCTGTTCTCCATTGTTTTGGAAAACAGCGTATTTTTGCGGTTATTTGCCATACATTTTCCGGAGATTCAAGCGCGCTTTACTGTGCGAGCAGTTCAGCCGGCATTTGTTTTACCAGCTTTTTCAGGTTAAAGCCGGTCAGTACAAAAATAAGAAACGTGAAAAGCAAGCCGATGCCTGTAATGCTCCCAAGAGGGAATCCTGCTGTCAGCAGTTCGACATTTTCAATCAGCTTGGGCAAAACAGCCTGCAAAGCACCGTAAAGCAGAAGCGAGATCAGATACGCCAGCAGCGAGATGATTGCAGAATCAAACAGAAGAATCTGCAAAACACAGCGGTTATTCGCGCCGAGGCTTTTAATGACGGCAACTTCCTTTTTGCGTTCAAGCACCGTAATCTTTGCAAAGGAGTTGAGCAGCGCGCAGGAAATGCCGATGAGCACAACGCCGAGCAGTCCGATTGCGACGCTGAAAAAGCGGGATTGCATAGATACATTTGTTTTCAGCGTTTCAAGCTGTGCGGATGCTGTAAAGTCAAAGTTTGAACTCATACTTTCTTTGATTTCAGGTATTTGATCCGGATCTGTTACATAGAGATCGACGCTGACGGGGTCAGCATGCTGCATCTCCGTAATGAGCTCCTGACAGAACCGCATGTCAATCTCATCCGAAGCATATACGCCGCAGACAGTCACCGGAAATACGCCGTTATAGTTGATTGCAAATTTTTTCGCAAAGAGCTTGTTTCCATCATCAGATGACAGCTTACCGCCCAGAATCTGCTCATTTGTATACTGCGTGGAGATGTCAAATTCACCAAGCACAAGCAAAAGCAGAGAAGAGCTGATCATAACCTCCTCGTTGGATCTGGGCGCAGAACCGTAAATGATATTGTCTGCGTCATTCACAGCCTGCATTGCACCGTAAATACCGCCGGAAATCATTTTTTGTTTCTCAGTTTGAAAGGGCATCAGTTCCTGACGCTGATAAATATTGGTTTCCAGCGAAGTGACAAGCATATCCTGTAAGCTTTTAAAGCTGATGAAGCTGTAAATCTGATCGCTGGGATTCAGCGTGTGATTGATTCCCGAAATTGTGTAGTCGGTATGGTTTCCTCTGCCGTCGTTTAAGGAGACCGTTTTCCCGATGCAATCACCCTCAAACAACTCCTGCGCCACATCCTCTGCAAGGATGATTTCATGTTTATCGGAAGGGAACGTCCCCTCAATATCATTAGAGAGAACTCTTTCTTCAAAGAATGAATCAAGATTGATTTGTTTTACACAGGCATCGGCAGCCGTCGAGCCGGTGCTGAACATCCATTCATTTGTGGGATAAAGATATAACGGAACAGATTCTTTGGTGTCATATTTATGATTGACTTCTGCGATTTCATCCTCTGAAAACGGATATTCCATATTTCCGGTATTTGCGGTGTTGCCGTAGTGCAGATTGATGAGGTCGTTTTCAAGATAATTGACATTCACATTATGCGAGAGATTGCTGCCGGATCGGTTCAGACTGATGACAGTTGCCAGGGAAGCAATCGCCATTGCGATTACGACCGCAATGGATATGATTTTCCCTTTCCGAAGCATAACGCTGTTTTTTCCTAATGTGAAGACGGTATGCAGCAAAGAGGGCTTTCCGGAAGCCTTTTCAGAGTCATTCGCCCTGGATTGTGCGGTATCAGCTTCATGAAGCACCTCGTCGCTTTCAATCCTGCCGTCGCGTAAGGTAATGATTCTGTCGGCATAGCTTCTTGCTTTTTCCATGTCGTGCGAAACGACAATAATGTGCTTGCCCTTTTTCAGTGTTTGCAGCATGTCAAGCACACGATAGGCATTGCTGGAATCCAGATTGCCCGTCGGCTCATCGGCGATCAATACATCGGCATTTTTGCAGATGCTTCTGATCACGGCGGATCTTTGTTTTTCGCCGCCGGAAAGTGTTTCCACTTTCTGGTTCGGATCGTTGATCCCGACGGACTTTACAGCAGATGCAATCGCCTCCGGTTTCGCCTGAACACCGGCAATCTCAGTGGCGATCTCAATATTCTGCACAATGCTCAGTCCGGAAATCAGATTAAAATCCTGAAAAACAAAGCCGATATTCTTTGCTCTGTATGTATTCAGATCTTTTTGAATGGAAGTTCCGTTGAACAGAATATCGCCGGATGTGGGATTATGTAAGCCGCCGATTAAATTGAGCAGGGCCGTTTTTCCTGCACCGGATGTACCGACAATAAATGTAATTTGACCGGGGTGAATGGTAAGGCTGATATGATCAAGAATGGTTCGTTCATTGTATTTCTTTGTGATATTCTTCAATTCAATCATTTTTATCGCCTCCTAATTCTGTATCATGCAGTGCATTTGCGTATACGATGGTGGACAATTCGTAAGCGTCACTGTTTTTGTCATATGCGTAAATGCCGTCTGATTGTTTCAGTGTATCAATAAACCTTTTTTGCTGTTCCAAATCAGAATAGTGATTCATACGGCTGAGTGAAACGAAAAACTGATAGGTCGTATTGACATCCGGAAGAATATCATCGCTGTCGGCAGCACGCACGCCGCCGTCCATGCACAGGGAACGGTATGTTGTAAGCAAAGTATCATCCGTCATGATATTGAGAGAGAGGAGCTGATTTACAATATAGATTTCATTGATCAAGACGGTATTGCTCAGTTCACTGTTCTGCAAAGCTGTTTTCATGCCCTTTTTGATATTCGTTTTCTGCGCATTGCTCAGCTTGACATCCACATCGAAAATCTGTAAATCAGCGACAATTTCCACAATTCTTCTCGTTGCAATCACATCGGCAGCAATCGTTTGCGGCTCATAGTTCATCGCATTGAGTGTTTCATCAATCTGCGTTTGCCAATATTTTGAATCATAGTCCGGCTGATAGTTGTTCAGCAGCTGATCCAGAATTAAAGTGTAGTATAAATTGGCGACCCGATCATAGTTCTTCTCTTCGCTAAACTGTTTTGCGTAGTTTTGGGCGGCATATTTTTTCATCTTTTCTTCGTTGAGCTGAAATCCGCTTTTTTGTGCCAGCATGACACCGAATGCGGTTGCCTGCACATCAATCTGAACGGAGACGAAAGCATCGCTTTTAGTCGCCTCGTCAATTTTCGTGCGCAAAAAACTGACGAGTGCAGTATTACCGGAAACATCCAGCTTTTTCATAAAAGTATACCATAGATTCAGGTCATCAAATTCCTCTTGGGATTCAATATTGAAACTATCATAATAATCTTGCAGCTTTTTATTTGAATATGCAGGATCGACTACTTTGGCAACATTTAAGTATTCAGAATATTGAACAGCACTGATCTGCGAATCAATTTCCATGCCCTCATACAGATCCTTCCAATACTGAAACCAGTTTTCAACGGCTTTTTTGTCAACAATATCCTCCATTCCGAAAACCGAAATGCAATAAAGAATATCGCCGCCGGAATTGTATAAAGTCACATCATTCTGTGTCAAAAACGGATAATCGTTATATGCCTGCTGAATTCCCTCCTCGGGAGAGAATTCATCTGCTGAAAGTTTGTCCTGCAAGGTGTTCTTTACCATAGCGGTTGCAATCAGTTTGATATTCACTGTGTCATCCGGACCGTCCAGATAAAACAGGTTTGCATTGTTGTCATAAAATTTTTTCAGAGCTTGATTCAGCTCGTGATCATCTATCGGAATATTGAGAATTGTACAGATGTCAACGTAGTACATGAAATCCAAAAATTGAAATTGATTGATATCGGCAGAAGAAAGAAACGACAATTTTTCTTTTATATTCGATATATCATAATCGGGGATCAAAGTTGAGAGCTTTAATGCAGCACATGCCCGGTATAGGTCAGCTGTCGTATTTTTCCGGCTGGAAAAACCATAAATATCAGAATTCTCAACACAGCAGTGCGTGAGCATCTCATTGATATTTTGACTTTCGGAAACGCTGAATGTGTTGTTGATGTTATACGTTTCGGTAAAGCTGTAATGTTCAATATCTACGCTTCTGTTCCGCATCAAACAGAATATAACCGCACCTGCGGCAATCGCAGCTACAAGCACAAAAGCAAACACTTTCGGCATCGTTCGCAATGTTTTCTTTTGGATCGGCATAATATGACCTCAGTTCTGAAATATCTATTTTAATATAATTAACAATGCGGCAGAGAATATCCGCCGCATTGTTCGTGCATCTATTCGTCAGGTAGAGCAGGATAAAGTGTAGAAAGTACTGCCGAACTGTACTCTGGAAGAAACGCTGAAATCAGAGCCGGTGATGAAGACACCGCGTTTGAGTGAATATGTATAATACGAATCGAGTGTCCAGGCATTTGTGAGCTGCATTTCATCAATAACATCGCTTCCGCTGATTTCACAGCCAACAGCATCGGAAGCAAGGGAGATGCTGCCAATACCATAAACAGATACACAGTTTGCGTGCTTGATGGAATCGGCATTATACGGTGAGGAACCCAGCCAATAAGTACGGGAATAACCGGTCCAACAGACTTTGTTTGTCAGATTCGGCCAAGAGAGCGTTGAGCCAAAGTATGTAATGATCGAGCTCCCTTTGTAGGATTTTGAATCAGACTTGGTGTAATATCCAGGCGATAAAACTGCACTTGCAGAAATCGTACAAGCAGATGTCGCCATAACAGCACCGGCAATCACGCTGATTAGTTTTTGCTTTTCATAAAATAATACTCCTTGTTGTGTTTGTTTATATCAATCTAATCAATACAACCGTACGCTTTGCAGTGATTGGATATGATAACAGCTATAACATTATTGAATATGTTGTAAGGCTTTCTTTTTTTCATGTGATAGGGGGTTCTAATCTAAATGCTATTATATCAAGCATTTGTTAAAATGTCAATGTATTTATGAAAAAATATCATATATACCAAAATTTAATTAAAACAATCTGCGATCAATCGGCATTTTTGTGATGGATGAAAAATCGGCATTCAGGAGATGCGAAGCAAAAAGCCGAATAAAACAAAGAGGGGTTCACCGAAAACAGCGAGCCCCTCAAAAATATCTTCGTAGTGTCCAAATAGTGTCCAAGACCGATTTCACAGCGAAATATGCCGTTTCCTTTGCTTTGGAAACGGCATATCTGCGTAAAATATAATTGGTGGAGCATACGGGATTCGAACCCGTGACCCCCACACTGCCAGTGTGGTGCGCTCCCAGCTGCGCTAATGCCCCGAATGGCGGAGATGGTGGGATTCGAACCCACGGAGCGTTTTACCGCTCAAACGATTTCGAGTCGTTCTCGTTATGACCACTTCGATACATCTCCGTGTAGTTCTGCCCGGATAGAAAAACCCAGCCATACTAGTATAGCACATCTGCGGGAAAAAAGTCAAGAGGTTTGGAAAATTTTTTTTGCGCGGTGTGCGCGGTGTGCGCGGTGTGTGTGTATGCGGGGGAGAGAGCACAAAAAAATCTGTTCGGTACTTGTAATTTCCGGAAGAATGTGGTATACTGATTATAGAATGCCTGAATGCGGGCATCAGAAAAAGGAGGGGTTTCATGATGCGGTTCACAAAAAAAAGAACCATGCGCACCGGCGCGGCACTGCTGTCGCTGCTGACCGGTGTGACTGCGCTGCCCTTTGCGGCGCAGCAGATGACGGCAGAGGCACTTGTGACCGATGCTGCGGGAGATTATGACAACTTTGCAAAAGCCCTGCAATATTCGCTGTATTTTTACGACGGCAATATGTGCGGCACGGACGTGGAGGAGAACAACCGCTTCAAGTGGCGTGCGGACTGTCATACTTACGATGCGGCAGTTCCGCTGAAAACGATGGGGGACGACGAGATCGGCACGAATCTGTCTGCGAGCTTTATTCAGACGTATTATGACATTCTGAATACCGGCGCAGAGGAAGGCACGGTGAATGTGTCCGGCGGTTTTCACGATGCGGGCGACCATGTGAAATTCGGCTTGCCGGAGGCATATGCCGGCACAACGGTGTCGTGGGGCTATTACGAGTTCCGTGAGGCATATGAGGAAACGGGACAGGCAGAGCATGTCGAGACGATCATCCGGTATTTCTGCGATTATTTCATGCGCTGCACATTCCGCGACGATACGGGCAATGTGGTGGCATTCTGCTATCAGGTGGGCGACGGTGACATTGACCACGCGTACTGGCAGCTTCCGCAGAATGACACGATGGCGCGGCCGGCATGGTTTGCAACGGCGGACAATCCGACGACCTGCAATGTCTCGAACACGGCGGCATGCCTTGCGATCAACTATCTGATTTTCAAGGATACCGATCCGGCATATGCGGCAGAGTGTCTGGATTATTCCAAAGCCCTGTTTGCGTTTGCGACGAAGAATGACAAGGCGATTGCAGACACCAGTCAGGGACCGGACGCGTATTACACCTCTTCCAAGTGGGAGGATGATTACTGCTTTGCGGCATGCTGGCTGTATCTGATCACAAAGGAGCAGAGCTATATGGATCTTGCCCTGCCGCTGGTAGACTACTATGCGGCACCGAGCTATGTCTACTGCTGGAATGACATGTGGAACGGCGTGGCGATTCTGATGGGCAGAATCTCCGAGACATATCAATCCGCAAAGAGCTATTCTGCTGCGGAGAATCCGAAGGGGCTCTGCGATCTGGCGATGGATTATATCACCGTCAACAGCAAGTCGCCGTACGAGGAGATTGACTTCTGGCAAGTCGTGGCAAAGGCAATCAACGGCTATATGAGTGGTTCTCCCGGCACCATCACGCCGCAGGGATACTTCTGGCTGAATACATGGGGCTCCTGCCGGTACAATACGGCAGCGCAGTTCTGTGCGCTGGTATATGACAAGTACAACAGCGGCAGAGACAAATATATGCCGTCACACGAGGCATATTATTTCTCCGACTGGGCAAAGGGTCAGATGGAGTATATTCTCGGCAAGAATGACATTCTCTATCTGGAAAAGGGCGACGGCTCTCACGGACCGCGCTGCTTCTTAGTCGGATTTGACGAGAATTCGGCAGCCTATCCGCATCACCGTGCGGCATCGGGTCTGACAAAGTGCGAGGACAAGGATCAGCAGCTTTATGTGCTGTTCGGCGCACTGTGCGGCGGTCCGGATGCAGATGACGCACACAATGACGTGACAGAGGACTGGATCTACAATGAGGTGACAATCGACTACAATGCAGCGTGTCCGGGAGCGGCAGCGGGACTGTATCTGATGTACAAGGATCAGTATGCACAGTCAGTGACACCGGACTTCCCGCCGGAGGATGACGGCGGCAGAGGTGCATCGGACGAAGGCGGCGCAGGCGGCACATGGGTCGAGGCATGCGGCATTGACGATCTGAACGACAACGGCTGCGGCGTGACGAAGGTCTCGCTGATGCTGAAATCCAACGAATCCAAGATGCCGGAGAACATGAGCATCCGCTACTATATCAACATTTCGGAGGTTTCGAGCCTCAGCAATGTATCCGTATCCAAGCTGTACGATCAGGTTGCGACGGAAGCAGCACCGAATTCGGTGACGCTTTCCGGACCGTTCGTGTATGAAAAAGACAGCAACTACGCCTATGTTGAGATCACATGGGGTGATTACACCTTTGCAAACTGCGGCAAGAAGGTGCAGTTTACGGTCGGCATGTATTACGGCGACAGATGGGATCCGACGAACGATTGGAGCTATCAGGATCTGACGATCTACACCGATGACGCCGCATTCTTCGGCACCGGCAATGAGGTGAGAGATGACAAAATCTGTGTATATTCCGGTACGACGCTGATCGGCGGCACGGAGCCGGACGGAACCACTCCTGATGAAGGCGGCAGTGACGTGACGAGCGCGACAACCACCGTGACAACCACAACGGGCGGACCGGCTCTGACAGGCATGCGCGGCGATGTGGACTGCAACAACAGCGTAGAGCTGACAGATGCCGTGATGCTGGCAAAATCGCTGGGCGGTGTTGCAGCCGGCATTACATCGCAGGGCAGACTGAATGCAGACTGCACGCAGGACGGCGATGTCAACAGTGCAGACCTGTCGGCATTGCTGAAATATCTCAGCGGTGCAGGCTGGAATTGATGAAATGAAATAAAGTACTGCCTGCTGCATCGGGAGACCGGCGGCAGGCAGTCAGTATTCGCGGAGGTACGGAGGTACAGAGAAATGGCAAGTAGATATGAGCTGGCAGAGCTGGAAGCGGAGGCACGGGAGATCGGCGTGTTTCTTCCGCTGGAATATGAAACGGCGTCACTGGATGCAAAAGGGCAGCTCCACGGCAGAACGGTGGAGAACCGCGCTGTGCTGCTGATGCAGCCGGTATATGACGCAGATGAAACGGGTGCGCCGACAAAAGCGACGGTTGCGCGGTACTGTGATGCAGTGCGGGCAAAGCAGTACGGCTTGCTCTGGACAGAGCCGATTGCGGTCACACCGGAGGCGCGTGCGCATGCACATCAGCTGATGCTGACAGAAGAAAATGCGTCTGCCTTTGCAGCACTGGTGCAGGCGGTCAGGGAAGCATCCGAGGCAGCACACGGCAGTGCGCCGATGCAGATTGCATTGCTCGGACATGCGGGTGCAGACGCGCTGACAAAAGTCGCACTGGAACCGATGGCAGACGCACAAGAGGTTACAGTGCTGACGGATGAAGCCCTGCTGCTGCTTGCGGCATCCTGCGGCAGTGCGGCGGCATATGCGGAGAAAGCGGGCTTTTCGGGCATTGCGCTCGATGCAGGTGACAGCAGCTTGTTTGCAGTGAGCCTTGCGGCATTTCACCGCGACGGCAGATTCGGCGGCGATTTTGACGACCGGACACGGTTTCTGCGCGACTGCTATACGGCGATGCACCTCGCAGTGAAAGATGCGTTTCTGACGATCCGCCTGAGTCTTGCAGACGGCTTACCGCAGCCGGGCGGCTGGGGCATGGGCTATGAAAATCCCGATGCACCCGATCTGTATGAACCGACGCTTTTGCTGGAGATTCTGCGCGCACTGTACGGCGTGGAGCTGGTTTGCTGTGCAGTCGGCACGGCACCGTATCACTGGATGCAGGCGGAGAAAGCAGAGCGCGAAATCGTGCGTGTGAGCCGTCTGTGTACCTGCATTGCGATGCTGGACAGCAACCGCCAGCAGAATGTGCAGCTGATTGTGCCGCAGACAGATGCGTCTGAGATTCCTTTCCCGCATCTTGCCGCAGGCATGATTGCAGGAGAATTCGCATCGTATGCGGGGTATACGGGCTGATCTGCAAGGAAGAGAAAGGAGGCTGCTTTCATGGCACTGGACGGCGCATTTCTGCACTGCATACGCGATGAATTATCCGGGCTGATCGGCAGCCGCATTGATAAGATTCATCAGCCGGCACGGGATACGCTTGTTTTCTCGTTCCGCACGGCAGGCGGAGCAAAGCGGGTACTGTTCTCGGTTTCGGCGGATGCAGCGCGTGTGCATATCACAGAGACAACGCCGGAGAATCCGGCACAGCCGCCGATGTTCTGTATGCTGCTGCGAAAGCATCTGAGCGGGGGCAGGCTGGAAGCGGTGGAGCAGGACGGCTTGGAGCGCATTCTGATGCTGCGGATTCGCTGCAATAATGAGATGGGCGATTCGGTTGTGCTGACGCTGGTCTGTGAGATCATGGGGCGGTTTTCCAATGTCATTCTGGTGAATGAACATGGCCGTGTGATTGACAGTCTGCGCCGCGTGGACGAGGACATATCGCGTGTGCGGCTGGTGCTTCCGGCGACGGAATACAGCACACCGCCGCGGGAGCCGCGCCTGAATTTTCTGACCGACAGCGATGAAGCGATCTGTGCGGCACTGGCAGAAGCCCCGGCAATGCCGCTGCAAAAGGCAGTGATCCGGCTGTTTGAGGGGGTGTCTCCGGTGGTGGCAAGGGAATGGGAATTCTACACCGGAAAGGGCGAACCGCTCTCTCTGCCGCTGACAGAGGCACAGACGGCACGGTTTTTGTTTGCGGTACACAGTGCGCGCAATGCCGTTGTGACGGGAGAGGGACGCTGTTATACCGCGCTGCGCACGCGTGAGGGGCTGCTGAAAGATTTTTCTTACCGGCATATTGCGCAGTACGGTGCGCTGATGGTGACATCGGAGTATCCGTCTGCCAGTGCGCTGCTGGACGGATTTTATGCAGCACGCGATCAGGATGCACGGCTGCGGCAGCGTGCGAATGACCTGTTTCGGTTTCTTGCGAACACATCGGACCGCATTGTCAAGCGCACGGCGCATCAGCGGGAGGAGCTGCTCGCCTGTGATTCGATGGAAGAGGACCGCCGCCGCGGAGATCTGCTCTCTGCGAATTTATACCGGATTCAGCGCGGGGACCGTGTAGCGGAAGTGGAAGACTTTTACGAGCCGGACGCGCCGACGGTGACAGTGCCGCTGGATGTGCGGCTGACACCGGCACAGAACGCACAGGCGTATTACAAAAAATACCGCAAGGCGTGCAATGCGCGCAAAAAGCTGACAGAGCTGATCTCGGCGGGCGAAGCGGAGCAGGCGTATATTGACAGCGTGTTTGATGCACTGACGCGTGCAGAGTGCGAGTCTGATCTGGCACAGATCCGGCTGGAACTGACAGAGCAGGGGTATCTGCGCGAGAACCGCAAGGGGATGAAGCCGCCGAAACCGATGCAGCCGCTGCATTTTGTCTCGTCGGACGGCTTTGATATTTATATCGGACGCAACAACAAGCAGAACGATCAGCTCACGCTGAAAACGGCAGAGAAGCCGGACATCTGGCTGCATACGCAGGCAGTTCACGGCGCGCATGTCATTCTCTGCACACACGGTGAGACACCGCCGGACAAAACGGTGGAAGAGGCAGCGATGCTTGCGGCATATTACAGCAAGGGACGCGATTCGGCGCAGGTGCGGGTGGATTACTGTCCTGTGAAGTTTGTCAGGAAGCCTGCGGGCGCAAGACCCGGCATGGTAATCTACACAAACTATCAGACCGCATTTGTCACGCCGGATGCAGAGCTGGCAGAGCGTCTGCGTGCAGACTGAGCTTTGCATTGGATGAAACGGCAAACAGAGAAAGAAAACCTCCGTCTTTGGCGCAGGAGAAGCGTCAGGCGGAGGCTTTCTGTTTAATTCTTGGCGGCATTCAGCGCGCTTTGTACAGCCTTCATGATGGCATTGGAGCTGTAAGTGCATCCGGAAACCGCATCGACATTCAATTTTGGGCATAAAAATAGCGGACAGTGCTTCTGTTATGAAACACCGTCCGCTTTTGTCCATTATTCAGTTTGCTTTGTCAACAGGCTTTCTACCGTTTGTTTTAGGGTTTCTACCAACTTTCTACCAACCTTATCGGCGGTAGGTATCTACCAAGTTTCTACCCAAAATCTTAAATCAGGTAGATTTTTGAGTTTGACGAAATAGCGCGATTTCAGAGGTTTCTACCTCAAATAATGACGTAAAATAGGGTTCTAAATGCCTCTTAATGACCACTAAGGGATACTAATGCCGAATAGCGTCACTTATAGCATATTTTCGGGAGCTTGTCAAGCAGATTTCAAATCTTTTTTGGCTCCAAAAAACCAGTATATGCTGTAATCTTGTGTGAGAATGTAGGAAAAAGCTGCAAGCAAAAATCATCCGGCTTCCGGAGAGACTTCATGCAGCAGAACATAGCAAGCCGCAGCGGTCGGAACACCGAGGAGCAGTCCGGAGATGCCGAACAGACCGCCGCCGATGACGATTGCGGAAAGCACCAGAACGGGCGGCAGACCGACCGAATCCCCGACAATGCGCGGGTAAATGAGATTGCTTTCCACCTGCTGCAAGATCACGACGAACAGCAAAAACCACAGTGCGGATTTCGGCTGCACGAGCAGAATCAGCAGCATGCTCGGAATCGTGCCGGCAACCGGACCGAAATACGGTACAATATTCGTCAGACCGATGAGAACGCTGATCAGCACCGGATAGGGGAAATGAAAAAGCATCATGCCGAGGAAGCAGAGTGCGCCGAGGATGAGAGCCTCTTTGAACTGAGCGGTGAGGAATTTTGCGAACGTCTCGCAGATGAGCCGGAAGCGGTGCAGCCAGAGACGGCTGTTCGGGATGATCTTTTCCGCAGCGGTGTAAACCTGACGCATCAGCCTGTCCCTGTCCGCGAGCAGATAGAGCGAGAAGACCGCGCCGATGCCGATGTCCGCCAGACAGCGCAGCACGGAGGCTGTGTGGTCATAGGTTTTCATCAGCAGTGCCGGCAGATTGTTCTGTGCCTGTTCGAGCAGCGCGTTGAGCTTTTCGGCAGAGAGCCATGTGTTCCAGGTAGTCTGCGGATATTTTGCAAGCCAGTGCTGTACGGTTTGAGAATAGCTGCCGAGATTGTCGGTGAGCAGCCGCAGGGACGCGGAAAGCTGTGGAATCAGCACGCAAATGACACTGGCACAGATGAGCAGCGGCGGGAGAGCCGCACCGGTCAGCGCGGCGAATTTGATCCACCGCGCATTGCGATCGGGGTGCCGCCGTGCCGAAAACGCAGTGAAATCGTCTTTCAGACGAAGATAGGAGGGGCAGAGCATCGTGGCAAAGAGCAGTCCGAGCAGCAGCGGACGGAAGGCACGCAGAATGCAGCGCACAGCAGCAAAGAAGCCTTCATATCGCAGAATGACAAATGCCAGGAGCAGCAGTGCCGCACCGCTGAGAACGATCAGCCGGAATGCAGAACTGCGCAGCGTTTCATGCCACGGATTGCGCTTTGCCATATATCTCCCTTCTTTCGTCTGTGAATGCGCGCTCAGATTTCGAGCGGCACGCGATTGACCAGTGCGGCGAGGCGGTTCCAAGTCTCGCGGTTCATTTCGCCGGTCTGCGGCAGCGAAGCGATGGCTTGCAGCTTCCGGACAGCATCTGCGGTGGCATCATCGTACTGACCGTTCACTTCCACGGTTTGCAGATTGTCATAGCGGCTGGCAGCGAGATTGAGCAGGGTCTGCACGAGCCGGACGAGTTCGCCGCCGCTGCCGGGCTGCAAGACAAATTCACCGGCGGGAAAGAGAATCAGCGGGGTTGCGGCGTCCATCATTCTGTGGTATGTTTCGACGATGGAATTCCATGTGGCATCGTCGATTTCGCCGGTAACCGGCAGACCGTAGGCATCCTGATAGGCGCGGACGGCGAGCGCAGCATCCTCATTGAACACTTTTGAGGGCAGAATGACCGGGATTCTGCCGTCCCGCAGGGAGATCTGATAGAGCAGACCGAGGATCTCCTCGATATGCTCCTGTTTCTGCGCTTCTGTATAGAGCATAAGCAATTCCTTTCAAAAAAGTCATGCGGTTATGTCGCACGGATGGTATAGCCGGGTGCCTGATACGGACGTTTTCCGGCACCGCAGCGCATTTCGGAGTAGACGCCGGAGATGGCATCCCATGTGACGGCACCGACGACGCCGTTTGGTGTCAGACCGTATTCACGCTGGAACGCCTGCACAGCGGCTTTGGTCAGCGGACCGAAGTAGCCGGTATCGGAAACCGGCTGGATGTTGTCGTCAAACTGTGCAATGAACGTCAGATACTGTTGCAGGGTGCGCACATGGGGGCTTGTGACGCCTTCGCGCAGGACGAGATTGGGATAGAGTCTGGCGCAGTCCGTTTCCGGTTCCGAGGCGAGAATGCCGGTGTATGCTGCATACATATCGTTCCATGTCTGCCGATCGACGATTCCCGTCTGCGGCAGACCGAATGTCTGCTGGAAGGAGCGGACGGAAGCTGCGGTTTCCGGTCCGAAGGTGCCGTCGATGGTGATGGGGATTACGCTTTCATAGTATGCACCGATCACAGCAAGATAATACTGGAACGAGCGCACGGCATGCCCGTAGTCGCCCTCCCGCAGGACATTTGGGAAATTGCGCTGAATCTCCTCGTAGCTGAGACCTTCCGACTGCAATTCCGCAAGCCGCTTGACGCTGATGTAGATGAGTGACATTCTGTCCCATGTGGCTTCGTTGACGATGCCGGTTTCAGGGAGATCAAAGGCAGCCTGAAATGCGCGGACGACATCTGCGGTATGTTCGTCATAGATGCCGTCGGTGTCGGCAATTTTGGGAATCGCAGGGAAATTGGAGGAGATCCGGTTCAGCTGAACCTGAACAGTCTGCACGTCATTGCCGACCATACCGATTGTGAGCGGCATCCCCGGATAGCTGGGAACAATGCCGCGAATATCCGGCGAACGGACAAGATCAATGTTTTCGCCGTAGTAATATTGCAGGATCTCATAGGGCGTCATGCCCTGATTTGCGAGCGCGACAGTACCCCATTGCGACAGTACGTCGCACTGCACGCGGGAGCCGTCGCAGAAAGCGGCGTGCATCGGTTCGACATCGCCCTGCCGCCGGATATAATAGGGGAAGAGCTCCTCTGCGAGTTCGCTGATATTTTCAAAAATTTCTCTGCCGTAGACGAACGCCTGATCGTACTGCGTGGAGCTGGTGATGTCAAAGGGGTATCCGTGGGAGCGGTACCATTCCGTGTAGATGCGGTTCAGCGCGAAGGTGTTGATGACGTAGAGATTTGCGCGCAGCGCGTTTTCCGGCCATGTCGGATAGATTTCGCTGGACGCGACATTTTTCAGATAGCTGATATAGGGAACCGTGACATTTGCCGCATCGGAATCGGGCGCGCCGAGGTGGACGGTAATGGTTTCAGGGATAAACATTTCACCGGTGAGCATGACACAGTTCCTTTCTCAGTATTGCTGCATCTGATTAAAAAATGTGATGTCGCCGCCGGGAAGCGGATCATCCATGCCGGCGGGCAGGGGAATGAGGTCGAAATCCTGCATGGACGTGATATTGGGGAACACAGGGACATCCGTGCTGTGTTCGCGGTAATATCCGGCAGCCTGAACAGACAGGTCATAAATAAAGAATGCAGGATTTCTCTGGTCATCCGAGGGCGGCGGCGCGGGGACGGTCACAGGCAGGATGTTGCCGTTGAGATCGGTCGTTTGCAGAGAAATGAGGTGGACATCGCCGTCCATATTCCGCGTGACAGTGACGGTCGCACCGGGAACCGGACTGGTTCCCTGACCGGTTGAGACATGCACGCGGATGATGCCGGTATAGGGACGCTTTGGCAATTCCGGTGAATCACCGGAGACATCGGCATCCGCAGCGGCAGACACGGCTGCGGCGGCATCCGGCTGCGGATTTCTCGGCTGAATCGGAGAAATCGGGAACGGCAGCGGCGGAAGGGGGGGCTGTGCCGGAGGCGGAGGAGGAATGACATGCGGCTGCGGTTCGGATCGCGGCGGAGCCGGACGCGGGGGTTCGGGTTTTGGGGGCGGGTCTAGCGACTGACTGGCATACATCCGGAACATTTCCTCCCGGTATCTGCGCGCAGTATCTTCAAATTCCTGACGGTTCATGCAAGAATCCTCCTTTGAAATGCAGTCCGCTTTATTCTATGCACGGCAGGGTGAAAACTTGACAATTCTGCATGGAAAATGCTATAATAAGATCGGTTAGAACAGTAGAAGAGCGTAATCAGAAAGAGTGGTGAGGAACATGCCGGATATTCAGGTGCTGCCGAAGGACATCGCAGAGCTGATTGCAGCAGGCGAGGTGATCGAACGCCCGTCGTCGGTGCTGAAAGAGCTGACGGAGAACGCGATTGATGCGGGCGCGGCGCGGATTACCGCGGAGTTAAAGCGCGGCGGCATTCTCTACATGCGCGTGACGGATGACGGATGCGGCATTGCACCCGAGCAGGTCCGGACGGCATTTCTGCGTCATGCAACAAGCAAGATCAGCAGCAAAGAGGATTTGGAGCGCATTTTTACACTCGGCTTTCGCGGGGAGGCACTGGCATCTGTCTGTGCGGTGTCGCGGACAGAGGTGCTGACGCGTCCGCACGGTGCCGCGTTCGGCACGCATTATGTGATCGAAGGCGGCGAAGAGACGGCAATGGAGCAGAGCGGCTGTCCGGAGGGAACGACGGTCATTGTGCGGGATCTGTTCTACAATGTTCCCGTGCGGGCAGGATTTCTGAAAAAAGACACTGCCGAGGGCAATGCCGCAGAGAATATTTTTCAGAAAATCGCACTGTCGCATCCGGAGATTTCGTTCCGGCTGATCCGCGAGAATAAGACAGTGTTCGTGACACCGGGTGACGGGGAATTGTACTCCGCGATTCATGCGATATTCGGGAAAGAATTTGCGCGCGATCTGCTTGCCGTGCAGTATGAGGAATCGGGCATTACCGTGCGCGGCTATGTGATGAAGCCGCTGTATTCCCGTCCGAACCGTTCCCATCAGCTCTTTTTTGTCAACGGCAGATCGGTGCGGTCCTTCACCTGTATGCAGGCGATTGAGGAAGCCTACAAAACCCTGATTATGACAGGAAAATATCCTGCCTGTGTGCTGTGTATGACACTATCGCCGCGCACGGTCGATGTCAACATGCACCCGACAAAAGCGGAGGTGCGGTTTTCCGATGAACGGCGCGTGTATCATGCGGTTTATTTTGCCGTTATGAACACTCTGTCGCAGCATCATCTGATCTACGAGTTCCGGCTTCCGGAGGGTGCTGTGCCGCAGCAGCATCAGACAGCGGAGGCAATTTTGTATCCGCCACGCAGACAGACAGACTGGTACGCGCCGGTCGCCGGAGAGGATTCCAATTCCCCTGCGCCGCTGTTTGAAAAGCCGCAGATTCCGGCAGAGACGGCTGTGAAGCCGCGGACAGAGGAGCCGGTTGCGTCTGAGGTGCAGCCGCATGCGGAACCTGTCGTGCAGCCTGTAAAAGAAATGCCGCCGGAACCGCAAACACCAAGGCAGCCGGCGGAACACAGTCCGATTTCCGAGGCACTGAAAGCATTTCCGTCTCTGACATCGCAGGCAGTGCCTGCGGTCTCGGAGCCTGTGCCGGAGCCGCGGCAGGAGGTAGCATCTGCCGCATCGGTACTGCCCGAAGAGCCGGCAGCGCGCGAGGCGGCGATCTCCGAGATTCGCCGTTCCGAGATTCGCGTGATCGGTGAGCTGTTTGAAAATTATGTGCTGGCGGAGGCAGGCGAACAGTTTGTGATGATCGACAAACACGCGGCGCATGAGCGGATTTTGTTTGAACGCTTCCGCACGCGTGCCTGCAAGGACAGACAGTCGCTTCTGACGCCTGTGCGCGTGCTGTTGACGGCGGATGAGGTCGATGCGCTGCGGGAGCAGTCGGAGATGCTGCTGCAATGCGGGTTTGCATTTGATTTTTCGGAGGCACCTGTCGTACAGCTCAGGGGCGTACCGCTGTCCTGTGCGGAACTGGATCTGGATAAGATTGCAAGTGATCTGGCAGCGAGCTGCCGTCTGGCACAGCAGAATCCGGATGCGCATCTGCTGGATGATCTGTTCCATGATCTGGCTTGCAAGGCAGCCATCCGCGCCGGCGACCATTCCACACAAGAGGAGTTGCAGTCGCTTGCGGAGCAGGTCTGGAAGGATGATAACATCCGGCACTGCCCGCACGGCAGACCGGTTCTGTTCCTGCTGTCGAAATACCGGATTGAAAAACAGTTTCAGCGCATTCAGCACTGATCGGGAAGGAGCGCGAAATGTCAGAAAAAACGGCATTGCTTGTGATTGAGATGCAGAATGATCTGCTTTGGAGCAAGCGCAAGGAGAAGTTTCCCTACGACACAGAGCATCTGACCGCTGCGGTCAATGCCGCAGTCAGGAGATACAGCGCAGAGGGAGCCGACGTGATTTATATTGCACAGATCTTTCCGGATACGCCGACCAATCATATTGTATTCGGGTATCAGATCGAGGGAACGGACGGCGCAAAGCTGTATGAGAAAATGGATGTTGTGTCCGATCTGTATTTTGAGAAGAATTATAACGATGTGTACATGCTGGAAGCGTTTCGCCGGCATATGGAATCGCAGGGATATGAGAGAATCCTGCTCTGCGGCATTGATGAATGCGGTTGTATCGCAGCAACGGCAAAATCAGCAGTGCAGTCAGGCGCGAAAACAGGTATCATAACGGATGCGGTTGCCACGCGGTTCGATGCCGCAAAGCGTGCCCGTGTCCGCGCTGAGCTGACCCGCCTCCGTGTGGAGTATCTGTAAATCAGAATTTACACTTGAACCAAAGGAACGCACGCCGAAGGCGAAATAAAAGTTTTGGTCGAGCTTTTTCAAAAGCTCGCGGGGTCGAGGGGCAGCAATGCCAACAACTTAAGCGTTATTAGCATTTACCCCGCAAAAAAATCAAATAGAATATTTGGGACAAAACACCTTGCGCTGATGAGAAAATTCCGGACGAGGAGCAGACCTACCTTTAATGATCGGAACAGGTTGTTTCAGGCATAGCAATATAAGCTGCCGACAAATATCAAGAGCCTT
>JAZQNP010000027.1:0-7785 GCA_045627405.1 Oscillospiraceae bacterium
CGATATAACAGTAAATCTCAGAATACACATTATTGTCAGTAAAATACATTGATCTGCTTCCGTTTGATACCGGTCGATCAAAACTGGAATAGCAGGAATACTGATTATTCTGATAAACAAGCGGATACTGCTGATAAAAACCGGTCGGATCCTCTCTTGTTACGAGTTCTGCTGTAACCGATGCAGAAAAGGCGGTCACGCACATTGCTGCTACAAGAACAGAAGATAAACGCAACATTGTTGTTTTCATAATTTTTCCTCCAAATTCATTTTGACAGACTAGTTTAAAGTTAATACAAAGAGACTAAACCGTTAATATTTTCTCCTTTCGTACATCAGCAGATGCGCTTTCATGGTCTAAATTTGGCGCAACTGCCTTTGTATCTTCATAATTGAAATACAGATTTTACAAATCCACGGGAATCACCTCCTATTACCCTACTCTTTGTATTGATCTCTTCCGCCTCACATTACCCGGAAACACCTGTCAGCTTCTCCCAGCTCACGTCCAGTCCGGAGGTTTGATCGCTGTAATATCTGAGGATATAGTGTGCATCCAGAATGGTCAGATCTCCGTCCTTGTCCACGTCTGCGAGCGCGATCTGCGCCTCTGTCAGCTCCGGCTGCAAATCAGACAGAATTGCCGCCGCACCTTTTAGCGCAAGCATCGCATCAACCGGCTGAATGCTGCCGTTTCCGTCTACATCGCCGGGATCACGCTCATAGGTTTTGAACGGAAGTATCTCCACGCCGTCAAAATCCAAATATTCCAGATTTGGATAGTAGTTACCGCTAATCCATGCAAAATCAATTTCATCGCGGGCTTCGAGCTGTTCACAAAGCGCAAACAAGCGATCATTGTAAGTCAAATCATCTTCGTCTCCAATGCCGAATGAATAACTGATTTCAAAGGCGGATGACTTTTTCATTTTACTCCATACCGTGAGTGTGGCTCCGACCTCTTCCGAGAGCGCGTTCCAGTCGATCGTATCGAAAGAATAGCCCTCCGCCGGTTCGATGTATAATACAGAAGTTCCGAAAAATCCCGCCATATGCACATGACCTTTCAGGAGACCGAGCATTTCAAAGCGGTCATCTTCCATCGCCGCACTGAGAAACGCACGGTAACTGTCAGAAAAGTAATTCAATACCCAGAAATTCTCCGGATGATCTGCGTAAGGCTCAGGCAGCTCCGGCGTAATCCAGTCACCGCGTTCAGGGGAATTGTTGCGATTCAGATAATCCATGAAGCTCGACAGGCTGCGCAGCCGTGCGGCTCTGCCGTTCAATTCGATTGTCATGTCGCTGTTTCCGAGTGTCGTGTCATAGAGTGCATCGCCGTCTTCGCAGTAGATGAGAATGCCCTCATACTCGTCCCAGTCCCAGTAGCATACAGTGTTGCCCTCCGCAGGACGCACTGGGATATATTCCGCACCATCATACGGTGCCGAGGACATGTCGTAATAGCCAATTTCTTCGATCTGCTTTAAAATGTCAGTCGGGGTGTAGGTGTCGGCAAATACTGTGCATTGCGCTGCGGCAAAAGCAAAGGTTAATCCAAACGAGATAATCTTTTTGGCTTTCATATTCATCTTCTCCTTTCTTACTTTCAAGTATCATAATCCGTAATATACTGATTATTTAAATAGAATTGTAACAATGGTCGTGTAATCCTTGTTGCACTCTGATTGGTTCCCCAAATAATCCCTACTGCTGTATTATTATCATGTAGATAGATAACACTTCCGCTTGACCCTTGTGATGTACTAGATCCCATAGAAATTTGTTGTAACCCTATTCCTCGCAGCCAACCATCAACTAAAAGCGGATATTTTTTCTGTTCTTCGGTGTACAAAGGTGCGTTCGGATTTTGAAACTGTTGTAATCTTAATAACAATAGATCTTCATCTTGACCATCACTGCTGGTAGGTGCATAATCTGTAATTATACCCAGATTAAAGCAACCAAAATCAGATAGATCTTCTTCTACCTCGATAAGACCATATTCATAAAATGATGCATTTAGAGATTGAACAAAATTCAAAGGAACATGAACACTAGTTACGGTTAATTCATAAGGTGTCGAAACAATCGAATCATCTTCGACTGTATATAAATAAGCTGTTACCGATCTATACGGATTAAATAAACTGTATCCTGGATGTATATTACAAACACAATGTGATGCTGTTGCTATTAAATGTTCTCCGATAATAAAGCCTGTGCTTTGTGGGGTGAACACACCGTTAATCGTTTCTCCTACACGAACCATTCTTGAATCATAGTTAATCGACCACATATCGGTATCACTTGTTGGATTATTACCATCTCGGTTATTAGCTTGAACAACTGTTTCTGTTTGAGTTGTTACAGTATCCTGCTCTAAAAGAGAAATGTTCCCATTCACATTAGTTAATAGGTTTGAATCATCGAGAATATATGTAATTGTCGTTAAAGATGGATAATCGCATTTTACATATGATCTGAATTCAAAGGAATCAGACGACCCATATGGACCATTCGAACTAGAAAACGGTGCTGGTAATTGTTGAGACATATAATGTGCAACGTATTGCAAATATGAGAAAGCATCGGAATCATTTACAACATAATCATCAGTTACATCTAAGTCAGAATACCTATTTTCATAGATGCGCATCCCGTTCACGAACTGTAACAAGTATTGCGCATCCAGTACATTCGCCGCGTTATCGCCGTTCAAATCCTTGATGTGACTTTGAGACGGCAAGGCTCTTGTTTCGCTTAATAGATCAGTGATACTGTCATAACCAAACTCCGAAAGCAGCTCTGCCAACACCGCAGCTTCCAACTGCGCCGAATTCAGTCTGGAATCGTCTCCCTCAGCCGAAGCTCCGATAGCAGTGCTGCTGAATAAAACAGCGCAGGTCGAAGCAACCGCCACTGCACGCAAAAAATGTTATTTCATTAAAATACCTCCGTTTCATTCTCAATAATAATCGAAAGACAGATTTTACAAAACCACGGGAATCACCTCCTATTAATCCCTTCTATATATACATGGTTTTTCACACCCTAGTTTTTCCAAGAAAAACAAAATTTCGTCGGAATAAACAAAAGCAAATGCCTCTTTTTGTCTGTTATCACAACAGCATCCACAATCATCAGCATTCGGCTGGGGCTTTTGAAAAATGCTCCTATTATGTAAACGATTCAGACCCCCAAAAAATCACACAAATTACCAAAAAATGTTGCACAAACTTTTCTTTCGGTTTTTTGTGGATATTTCACAATGCGTTCTGTTCCGGCAAAAAAAGCAGCCGATGTTTTCACAAAGGCTGCATAATATCTGATGAAACGGATGATGCCGTCGAACGCTCGGTCAGAAGTGCTGTCAGGGACAGAAACAGCATCAGAAACAGCGGCAGCATCCCCATGCCGGCGCGGTCTGCAATCACCCCGAACAGCGGCGGCATCAGCGTCGTGCCGAGATACGCACTCGCCGTCTGCATCCCGATCAGGGTCTGTGCGCGCGCATGCCCGAACCGCATCGGCGTCTCACGGATCAGCGACGGATAAATCGGCGCGATTCCAAGCCCTGCAACCAGCAGTCCGCAAAGTGCGCAGATCCGGTGAAGCGGCAGCAGCAGCAGGAAAATTCCGCCCGCCACGCCGCACATGCCAAGACGAATCAGCCGGTGTTCTCCCAGCTGCTCTGCCGCAAATCCGCAGAGCAGCCGTCCGGTCATGATGCCGATATAGTAACAGGACGCAAAGCGCGCTGCCGTCTCCGCCTCCATGCCGCGGGCATAAACCAGAAAGCTGCCTGCCCACAGCCCCATTGTGCTCTCTGCTGCGCAATAGCTGAAAAATGTCAGAAGCGACTGCGGAACGCCGTGCAGCCGCATCAGCGCGAAGACGGGCGTATCACGCCCAGATCCGGAATCCGCTGCCAGATCTGCGGAATCTGTTTTCCGCCAAAGCGGCAGCGAACAGAACAAAAGACCTGTCAGCACCGAAAGCAGCACGGCAACTGCACGGTACCCGCCCTGCCAGTCATCGCCGCGATGCAGGTAAAAGCTCATGATATACGGGCTTGCGGCGGCTCCGATGCCCCAGAAGCAGTGCAGCCAGTTCATGTGCCTTGCGGCATAGTGTACGGCAACATAATGATTCAGCGCAGCATCAATCGCACCTGCGCCAAGTCCGTAAGGAATCGCACTGATGCAAAGCAAGGAAAACTGCGATGCTGCGGAAAATCCAAACAACGCCGCTGCCGTCAGCAAAACACTGCACGAAACTACAAGTCCCGTTCCGAAGCGGCGGAGCAGTCTGTCCGCCAGAAGGCTCGAACAGACCGTCCCGCAGGATATGATCATCGACAGGCAGCCGGCACGCGACAAGGGTACTTGCAGCAGCGGCTGCATCGTCGGCCATGCCGCACCCAGAAGCGAATCCGGCAGACCGATGCTGATATAGGATAAATAAATCACGGTCAGAAGCAGCAATGCCAAGAGAGATCCTCTCCTCACGCGCGGCGGACTTTTCCCTATTCGCGCGGTGTACCAGAATAGAACAGCGCGACAGTTCCCTGTCCGGTACGGACACCGGTCACGGGACCTAAGTTCCCGATCACGACATGCCTGGCTCCGTATTCCCGCAGCAGCACCGCTTTCAGCATTTCTGCATCCGCCGGCGCATCTGCATGTGCAATGCAGACGGTCGCGGTTTTGTCTGTGCATTCCGCTGCGTACTGTTTCCCGATCGACCGCACGGCACGCTTTCTGCTGCGCAGCTTCAATGTATCGGTCAGCTTTCCGGCAGCGTCCAGCTCCTGCATGGCATACAGCCGCACCCGCGAGAGCATTCCGGCACTGAGCGCAGAGAGCTTTCCGTCATGCTGTCTGGCAAAGCGTTCCCCTGCTGCAAATCGATGCCGGATCCGCAGTCTGTTCTCTGTAACATATGCTGCAATCCCGTCCGCTGACACACCCTTTTCTTTTTCTGTCACCGCGCCGTAAACCAGCAGTCCCTCGCCCATTCCGGTGCAGCGCGTGTCAAGCACCGTGATTTTCCGCTCCGGATACTTTGGAAGCAGCTCCGATGCGGCAATCTGCGCCGTCGCATACATGCAGCTCAGCGCGGAAGAAACCGCAAGATACACAATGTCCTTGCCCTGCTGCAAAATCTCCCCGAACACCGACCGGAACGCGGAAAGGTTTGCAGCAGAGACGCAAGCCGTCCTGCCCGACCGCAGTGCGCCGTAAAAATCTTCCCCCTGCAACAGACACGGCTGCGACGGGTTGTCTTTCATATACACATTGAGCGGGATGATGACAAGACCCAGCTGCTCTGCCTGCTGCGGCAAGAAATCTGCCGCACTGTCAGTCACCAGAACATAACTGTCATCGGACTTCATATACACGCACACACCTTTCTGTTTTTTCTTCCTTTATTGTACCACATTCGGAGCGAACTGTCACGTTATTTTTTGAAGAGCGCGAGAAACTTCCCGGAGAATCCCGCGGTAGAGACAGAATCTACTGCTCTACTTTCCGGAGAGCGTTTTTTATTTTTCAGCTATTGCATTCTTTTTCGATTTGTGTTATAATGTTACACAGTGACACAGTGACACAGATGTATGAAATCATATGGGAAGGAGGCATACCCCGTGGAGGAATGGAAGCAGACCGTTGCGGCAAATCTCGCCGCTCTGCGCAAATCGCATCATCTGACACAACTGCAACTGGCGGAAATGCTGCATTATTCTGACAAAGCCGTTTCCAAATGGGAGCGCGGAGAATCGCTCCCCGATCTCGCTGTCTTGAAGCAGCTTGCCGATCTCTATGAGATCACGCTCGACGATTTCCTCCTCACTGAGGATGCACGCCGCGCAAAGCAGCAGTCCGATGCACCCAGTCAGGCGGCACAGGATGCCCCCGCAGCGGAAGAGACAGATGCTCTGCCGCCGCGGAAACGCCACAATCACCTGATTATCGCCGGCATGGCAATGATCCTTGTCTGGCTGATTGCGTCCCTGATTTTTGTCGTTCTGGATGCGGCTCTGCCTGAACTTGAATACGGTCCGTTTCTGTTCATTTACGCCGCCCCCGTTACCGCAATCGTCTGCCTTGTGTTCAATTCCGTCTGGTTCAACCCGCGCTGGAATTTTCTGATCATCTCCGTACTGGTCTGGACGGTTCTGCTGGCGATTTTTCTGACGCTGATCGAATACCGCATCTGGAAAATCTTTCTGATCGGCATTCCCGCTCAGATTATCATTTTCCTCTGGTCGCGCCTCAAACCCGCTGCAAAATAACCGTCAGACGGCTTTCACATGTCGTGCATGTCATTTGCGGGGATCTCCTTTTCCAGCACGTTGACCGGCAGATCGCCTGCGTCAGACAGATCATTCACTGTCTTGCCGTGGCGCGCATTCCGCGAAATCTCTGATACCGGAAGCGGCTGCTTTTCTGTCCAGGTCTGCGGCTGCTTGCCTGTTTTCCGTTTCCCCATTTATCTCACCTCAGACATTAGAATGTCCGCTGCCGCAAATTTCATTCTGCATTTGTTATATGGCACATGATTCCAAAACCTCTCGCTTCCTTTTTTATGCAGAGAAACAGAATCTCTGCGGATTCTTGACAAATCCGCCCGCAATTTGCTATAATGATCAAGTAATGTATGCTGGATTTTCCGGCGGAAAGGTTCGATTCCGATGAACGCAGCTCTGCTTTTTGCATTTCGACTTACGGTCTTGGAGTAATCCACAGACCTGCTTCGTTGTGCGCTGCCGTTCCCGGAAGGAATCAAAAACATGCAGATCAACGGTGTGAGGTCACAAGCTTCACACCGTTTTTTGTGTGCTGAATTATTACAGGAGGTTCCCCTTATGAAAATCTGTTTTTCCACGCTGGGCTGCCCCGATTTTGAATGGGCAGACGTCTATTCCATGGCAAAGGATCTTAGTTTTGACGGCATTGAGATCCGTAGCTACGGACTGCCCGCAGATCCGTTTCGCAGCAAGCCGTTTACCGGCGCGCAATTACCGAAAACTGTGGAGAAGCTGCATTCGCTGCGCCTTGAAATCCCCTGCATCAGTTCCAACTGCTGTGTCAATGAAAAGGATAATGAAGCGCAGAACCGCGCTGAGCTGCTCGCCTGCATGAAGCTCGCACAGGCTCTCGGCGCACCCTATGTCCGCGTGCTCGGTGACCGCTACGGCGAAGTCATCAGCACTGTGGATGACGCATATGTCGCTTCTGTCCTCACCTCTCTGATTCCGGAAGCAGAGGCGCACGATGTCACACTGCTCGTGGAATCCAACGGCGTTTACAGCAACACAAAGCGTCTGGCTGCCCTGCTCGACAGCGTCGGCAGCATCCGCGTTGCCGCGCTCTGGGATATGCACCATCCCTATCGCTTCGGCGGCGAATCTCCTGAGACAACCACTGCAAATCTCGGCAATTACATCAAATATGTGCAGACAAAGGACAGCACCATGACCGACGGTCAGCTCCACTACGCGCTGATGGGTCAGGGCGATCTGCCGCTCGATGGCATGATGGCCGCCCTCTCCTCCATCGGCTACACGGGCTTTGTCTGCCTCGAATGGGTCAAACGCTGGATGCCCGCCCTCGAAGATGCCGGCATCGTGTTCCCGCAGTTCGCGGATTATATGCAGAAATACCGCACCAAATATAAGCATGAGCCGCAGGTCAGCAGACGCGGCATCGGTCAGTATCCGTGGCCGAAAGAGCGTCTGATCAATTACACATTCCCGGATGTGCTCGACCGCATCTGCGA
>JAZQNP010000028.1:0-43422 GCA_045627405.1 Oscillospiraceae bacterium
GCAGAAGATGCGTTCGACGGATGCGATGCACTGACAAATGTCACCATGCCGCGGACACTGGAAGCACAGGCAAAGATCATGTTCGGCGATCAGGTGCAGATCACTTGGCTGGAACCGGAGATTTCTGAGCTTAAAATCATCGGAGACGGCAGATTCACCGCAAAAATCCGCCGCGAAATCTATCAGGATGAGGATTCTCTGACAATTCCTGAGGGCTATACGGAAATCCGTGCCGGCGCATGTGCCGGACTGGATAACCTGACTTCCGTAATTTTGCCGGGAACACTGGAAAAGATTTGTGCCGGAGCATTCGCTGACTGCACATCGCTCACCGCACTGACCATCCCGTCCGGAGTAACCAAGCTGGAAGAAGACGCTTTTGAAGGTTGCAGCGCACTAAAATCTGTGACTGCGCCGAAGCATCTGGAAGAAGATGCAAAAATCTGCTTCCCGGATGCAGAGCTGAATCTTGTATAAATCCTTATCAAAAGCCCTGCTGTAATCCGTTTGCAGCAGGGTTTTTTCAGGGAAAAACGGAATTTGCCGGAAAAATATCAGAATACTCTTGTATTTTCTCAAAGAGTGTGCTATAATAAACCTGTATGAAATGAAAGGAGTGCCTGCTATGATCGTGATTGAAAACCATACCGGAAGCATCCGTGTATCCAAATCCTATCTGTACAGTCTGATCGAGCATACGGTGATCAGCTGCTTCGGCGTCGCGGATCTCAATGATTCCTCTCCGCTCGAAACACTCATGACAAAGCTGTTCCCGGCAGACATCCGACGCGGTATTAAACTCAGAACACGCCGCAATGCTCTTGTAATTGATCTGCATATCGTAACCGGTATCGGCGCGAATATGAACGCAATTACTGACAGCATCCGCAATAAGGTGCGCTATGCCGTGGAGCAGGCAACCGGTTTTGAACCGGCAGCGGTCAATGTGTATATTGACGGTATCCGTGCATAAGAATGGGAGGGTAAATTTTGATTACCGGAAAACAGCTGAAAGCAGCGATTATTCACGCTGCAATTCTGATTACGAATCAAAGACGTTCTGTGGATGAACTGAATGTCTATCCTGTACCGGACGGCGATACCGGCACCAATATGTCTATGACCATCAGTGCCGCGAAACGCGAACTGGAACTGCTTTCGGATGACGTCACGGTTTCAGAGGTCGCGGATGTGACCGCATCCTCCATGCTGCGCGGCGCACGCGGAAATTCCGGCGTCATTACGTCCTTGCTGTTCCGCGGATTCTCCAAGGGACTTTCCGGTCTGACAACAGCGGAAAACAGCGATTTTGCCAATGCGCTCTCTCTTGGTGTGGAAGGCGCATATAAGGCGGTTATGAAGCCGACAGAGGGTACCATCCTCACAGTTTCCCGCATGGCTGCCAATAAGGCACAGGAGCTTGCAAAAGAAGATTTATCGCCTGTGGATTTCTGGCAAGGCGTGCTGGACGAGGCAAATGCTGTCCTCAAACAGACAACAGAAATGCTTCCTGCACTGAAAAAAGCAAATGTTGTCGATGCCGGCGGTCAGGGCTTCTGCATCATCATCGGCGGTATGCTGGAATCTTTCTGCGGCAAAGAAATGCCAGCAGAGAATGCCGAAACAACAAAGCCTGCCGTGGATCCGAAGATCGACTTCAATTCTGCTGTTTCCCAGTATGACGAGGAAATCAATTTTACTTACTGCACAGAATACATGCTTCGCAAGAATGACGCATCTGTTGACGGCGCGAAGCTGAGAGCATATCTGGAAACGATCGGTGACTGCGTTGTGGTCGTCGAGGATGATGAGATCATCAAGGTGCATGTGCATACCGATCACCCCGGCAACGCGATTTCCAAAGCATTGGAATTCGGTTACTTCATCAACGATCCGCGTCCGAAGATCGAAAACATGCGCATTCAGCATGAAAACAAGGTGAAGGAAGCCAAAATTGTCAAGCAGCAGGATGTTGTACCGGTGGAACCGGAAAAAGAATTCGGCTTTGTTGCGGTTGCAGCAGGCGGCGGTCTGGAACGTACTTTCCTTGATCTCGGCGTGGATCAGGTGGTCAAGGGCGGTCAGACCATGAATCCGTCTACCGATGACATTCTTCGTGCCATTCACGCGACACCTGCAAAAACGGTGTTTGTTCTGCCGAACAACAAGAATATCATCATGGCGGCAGAACAGGCGATTAACCTCGCTAACCGCACGGTCTGTGTGCTGCAAACGCGCACAATCCCGCAGGGTATCTCCGCAATGCTCGCATTCGATGAGAGTGCGGATGTCAACGAGAACCTGAATCAGATGACAAAGGCATATGAGCGCGTGTCATCCGGTTCTGTGACATTTGCAGCGCGTGATTCCGAACTTGACGGGCAGAAGATCAAGAAGAACGAAGTTCTTGCACTGGACAACGGCAAACTTTCCTTTACTGAGAAAGATGTCAATAAGGCTGCGTATAAGCTGACAAAGAAGCTCGTAAAGAACGATTCTTCCTATGTCACACTCATTTATGGCGCAGATGTCACCGAAGAAAAAGCACAGCAGCTTTATGATATGTTGGCTGCAAAGCTCGGCGGACGCGTGGAAATCACGATGCTGCAAGGCGGTCAGCCGGTGTATTATTATCTGATTTCAGTGGAATAAAATGATGAAAAGGACGGTTCGCCGTCCTTTTCTATTAGCTATCAGACAGTTGTGAGGAGATCACATGGAAAAACGCCAATATCACAAGGAAATGCAGCAAGTAATCGCGAATATTCCGCAGGGGAGTGTCCCGCGTCTGCTGCTGCACAGTTGCTGCGGACCATGCAGTACGGCGGTGCTGGAACAGCTTGTACCGTATTTTGAAATCGTGCTGTTTTTTTACAACCCAAATATCGCGCCGGAAGAGGAATTTATACGCCGTCTGGAAACGCAAAAGCAGGTGATTGCAGCGGTAGAGCATCCGTATCCGATCGCGCTGATCGCGCCGCCCTATGACGATGCACCGTTCTGGGAAGCCGTTCGGGGTGTTGAACACACACCTGAAATGGGGGAGCGATGCGAAAAATGTATTGCCAAGCGCATGGAAGAGGCGATACTGGCAGCAGAGCAGTATCGCTGTGATTATTTCACAACCACGCTCAGTGTCAGCCCGCATAAGAACGCGCAGTATATCAATACCTGCGGCGAAAAGCTGGCAGGGGAGTCACCTGTGAAATATTTGCCGGCGGATTTCAAAAAAGGCGGCGGATATGCGCGGTCTGTCGCACTCTCTGCGCAATACGAATTATATCGGCAGGATTATTGCGGCTGCCCGATGAGTTTGCAGGAGGCACAGGCACGCAGAGCAGCCAAAAGAACTTGATTTTCCGCTGCAAATCCGCCTGTTTCTTTTGTTCTGATTGAGGTTTTTTGTAGTGATCTTCTAAAATTGTTATTTTTTTCACAATGTTTTGCGTTTCCTCTTGACATTCTCCAAAAAAGATAGTATACTATATATTGGGAGCATTGCAAGGGGATTATTCTGTATGCAGTGTACCGTAAAAAAATTTGAGTGTACGGAGGCTAAATACAATGGGCAGAGTTTACAATTTCAGCGCAGGTCCGGCTGTCCTGCCGGAGGAAGTTCTGAAAGAAGCAGCAGAGGAAATGCTTGATTACCGCGGATGCGGTATGTCGGTTATGGAAATGAGCCATCGCTCCAAGATGTTCCAGCAGATCATTGACGAGGCGGAACAGGATCTTCGCGATCTGATGGGCATTCCGGATAATTATAAGGTCATGTTTATTCAGGGCGGTGCTTCTCAGCAGTTTGCAGCAGTTCCGATGAACATGATGAAAAACGGCAAAGCTGCTTACATTATCACAGGTCAGTGGGCAAAAAAGGCTTATCAGGAAGCACAAAAGTACGGCGAGGCAGTCGCAGTTGCATCTTCTGCTGACAAGACCTTCTCTTACATTCCGGATTGTTCTGATCTGGATATACCGGAAGATGCAGATTATGTCTATATCTGCCAGAATAACACCATTTACGGCACTGTCTTCCACGAGCTGCCGAACACAAAGGGACATGAGCTGGTCGCTGACGTTTCGTCCTGCTTCCTTTCCGAGCCGATTGATGTCACCAAATACGGCGTCATCTACGGCGGTGTGCAGAAGAATGTCGGTCCTGCCGGTGTGGTCATTGCAATCGTCCGTGAAGATCTGATTCCGGAAACATGCCCGGTTGAAAATACACCGACCATGCTCCAATGGAAAACGCAGGCAGAGAACGGCTCTATGTATAACACACCGCCTTGCTATACAATTTATATTTGCGGCAAGGTATTCAAATGGCTCAAAAAGATGGGCGGTCTGGAAGCAATGAAAGCCCTCAACGAGAAGAAGGCAAAGATTCTCTACGATTTCCTGGATGAGAGCAAGATGTTCAAGGGGACTGTCCGCAAGGAAGACCGTTCTCTGATGAATGTTCCGTTTGTCACCGGCAACGAGGAGCTGGACAAGAAGTTTGTTGCAGAAGCAAAAGCTGCCGGCTTTGAAAACCTTAAAGGTCACAGAACAGTCGGCGGTATGCGTGCTTCGATCTACAACGCAATGCCGATCGAAGGCGTAGAGAAGCTCGTCGCATTTATGAAGAAGTTTGAAGCAGAGAACGCATGATTGTTTTTTTTCTGCTAATTTTACTCACCGGGATTGTGCTGATTGGAATTGGCGTATACCAAAAGAAAACCTATTTCGATAAGCCGCATTTTCAGGAAGTACAGATTATCGGTTATGAAAAATACCAAAACAACGCACACGGCACCTCTGGATTAGCCGTCAGTTTGATTTCGTCAGCCGTCGGTATGAAGCATCCGGTCGTCGATGTGACGCTCGAAGACGGCTCACTGAAAACGGTTCGTATGAACATTGCAGTGAACGATCAAGTCATTGCGCAACGCCCCGAATTGGATATTGGCGGGCGAGTGAATGTGCAGTTTTTCGGCAATGACCCGAAAATCGTCTACTTGACAAATCACCCTATGGCGCAGACTGTTGTGAAAACGAGTGCGTTCATGATTGTCGGCATTGCGCTGACAGCGCTCGGCATACTGCTTGTCGGCGCGGACATATATTATACCCTCACGCTTTAATTGAAAGGAAATGATAACCATGTTTCAGATTCAGACATTGAATAAAATTTCTCCGGTCGGTCTGGCAGAGCTCAGCGATAACTATCAGGTTGCCGATACTGTTGAGAATCCGGATGCGATTCTCGTGCGCTCGGCTGTCATGCACGAGATGGAGTTTGGCAGCAATCTTCTTGCCATCGCAAGAGCCGGCGCAGGTGTAAACAACATTCCGCTCGACCGCTGTGCAGAAGAGGGGATTGTCGTCTTCAATACACCGGGTGCAAATGCGAACGGTGTCAAGGAACTTGCACTTGCCGGTATGCTGCTTGCTTCCCGCGATATTATCGGCGGCATCAACTGGGTGCAGACCATTAAGGAAGAAGAAACTGTCGCAAAGATGGTCGAAAAAGGCAAGTCGAAATTTGCAGGAACCGAGATCAAGGGCAAGAAGCTCGGTATCATCGGTCTGGGTGCAATCGGCGGTCCGCTCGGAAACGCTGCAACACACCTCGGCATGGAAGTCTACGGCTGCGACCCGTATATTTCGGTCGATGCTGCATGGAATCTTTCCCGCACAATCAAGCATGTCAAAACACGCGAAGAGATTTTCCGCGAGTGCGATTTCATCAGCGTGCATACGCCGCTGATTGAAAATGCTGATCCGAATGTCAACACAAAAAAGATGATCAATGCAGAAACCATCGCTATGATGAAAGACGGAGTTGTGATTCTGAATTTTGCGCGTGATCTTCTGGTTGATGATGAAGCAATGGAAGCTGCATTGAAATCCGGAAAAGTGCGCAAGTACGTCACCGATTTCCCGAATGCAAAAACTGCCGGCATGGAAGGTGTCATTGCAATTCCGCATCTTGGTGCATCCACTGAGGAAGCGGAGGACAACTGTGCGGCTATGGCTGCCAAGGAGCTTGTCGAATATCTCGAAAACGGTAATATCAAGAACAGCGTCAACTTCCCGAATGCTGAGATGAATGCAATCGGCAAGAAGATTTGCATTCTGCATAAGAATGTTCCGAGCGTCATCGCATCGCTGACAACTGCCGTCAGCAACGCAGGCGGTAATATCGAGAATATGATCAATGCCAGCCGCAAGGAATATGCCTATACGATGATTGATGTTACCGGCGCGGATGCAGATCCGATTACTGATGCTATGAAGCAGATTGACGGTGTCATCCGAATTCGTGTCATCGCATGATCAAACGCATATATTTTTGAATACAGAGAATCTGCTGCACGATGATGTGCAGCAGATTCTTTTGTAATATCAGTGGTTACGTTTTTGCTGATTGCTGCGCGCATTTTGCTGCTGCGCTTCAACGACCGGATCGTTGTGCTCAGGATTCGGCAGCTGATCTCTGGAAGTTGTTGTCTGACCGTTTCTCCACAACGGATCATTCTGTTGCTTTGCGTGTTTCATGATACATGGCTCCTTTATTTACAATACTTCGGTCTCTTGACCGGAAGCGCATATACGCTTCTGATTCTAGTTTGCCCGTCGTTTAAAGCAATATCCGTTTTGCAGGGGACATTCCGCAGTTCTTACGTATTGCGTCTAATCCATCTTTGGTGCAATTCAAAGATAAAAAAATGGGCTTGACGCCATATCTATCATCCGATATGCGTTTAAGCCCATTATTCTGTAATGATTATGAAACTTGCATGACTTTACTGTTTCTGACTTCTTTTTGCATATGCTCACCGTCGAACACTTTATTTAAGACGCGCAATACAAACACATACACACAAACTGCACTGAGTGTAAAAATGAGCATCTCCGTAAATTCTGCTGCAAATATTGTTCGTGCAAAATATTGAATCAGATTTCCGATTTGCCAACTGATTATCAATGCTGCTGCCGGTATCATCAGAATTCGTTTCCAGTTCGGTTTCAACTTTGTGACATGTAACACCATGAACAGCCGAACTGCATTGCCGGAAAGATTACACGTCATATAGGATGCAACGATTCCATAGAATCCAAACAACGGTACGCAGATCAACAGCACAGATATTCGCACCAAATATTCTGCCAGATAATTTACAGATGAAAAATTTTGTTTTCCAAGCCCGCGAAGCATTCCCTCCATGATGATTTCTAAATAAATACACGGCACAATCGGTGCCATCCATCGCAAAATTGTTCCTGTAAATTGGTTTCCGCCAAGCAATGCTCCGATTTGTTGACCGTATATATATATAATTAACGAAACAAACAAAGAAAATGCGACCGTTTGTTCTAATACAGATTGTGCCATATTCCGGATTTTGTCTGTCTCCCCCGCCGCACTCGCCTTTGATAATTCCGGCACAAGCAATCCGGACATACAGCACTGTATCACAGAAGGAAAGAACAAGGTCGGCAATATAATCGCCTCAAATTCTCCGAATTGCGCCAAAGCTTCCTCGGTACTGTTGCCGTATTGCAGCAGAGTCAGCGGCACAAGGGCGTCATTTGCGCTGCTAAGAATGGCGACAAGACATGCATTGCCCATAATCGGCAGCATTAATCGGAAGAATTGTCTGAATGTGAGATTGCATTTTCCGCTTTTCTGATATGAAACCTTCGCAGATGCGAGCAAAACCGTCGAAATGATTTGTCCGGCGATCAACGACAATGCAAATCCGTCCAGGATTGTCAGCTTCCCGTATGGAATCAGGAAAACCGCACAGAATGCCAAAACACCCGCACGCAAAAGGAATTCCACACATTCAGCGATTGCCGGCAAATACACGCGATGAAATGCGTAACAGCGTCCTTTACAGCATGCCGCCAACGCCGAAATCGGAAGTGAAATGCTCAGCAAGCGGATTGTGTGTGCCGAAGCATCCGGAATATAGGAAACCAGCATCGGTGCTAAGATGCAAAGTATCACTGAACATGTGCAGCTGAGCGTCATGCAAAAGCGAAGTGTATATCGAAATACACAGCGCGGATCACCGCTTACACCGATTTCCTCAGATAAAAATCTGCTTGCACCGATGAATCCGCTTCCGCCGCTCAACACGGCTGCCAGTCCGTAAAACGAACCGATCAGCGTGAGTGCGCCGACTGATGCAGCACCCAAACGCCGCGCCAGAAATATATTCAGGAGCAGACCGAATCCTTGCAGTGCAACTGAGAAAATGCTTAACAGCGTGGTCTCCATGAACATCGCAGACGGTTTCTTGTGGGTTGGCATAATCTCACCTCAGCACAATCTATGCTGGCAGCGAAAAAAATAGACTCCCTCCGAACTGTCACGGCGGGAGTCTGTGTCTGCTGTGAATTAGGAAAGAACTGCCAAAAACGTAACAAGCTGATTCTCGCTTGTAACAGTCAATATTCCGCCCATCTGATGCACAATGCTCTTTGCAATGCTTAGCCCAAGACCGGAGCCGTTCGGACTGCCCTCTGTATCTACACGATAAAAACGATCAAACAGATGGTCAAGTTGCTCCTTCGGAATGTCCTTTGCCGTATTTGCAACTGCAAGACGAATCTTGCCCTGCGCATCCTTAGAAAGCGACACCGTAATCTGTGCATCCGCCACAGAATGCAGCACTGCATTATCCAGCAAAATGGAGAGAAGCTGTTTCACGTTATCCTCTTCCGCGCTGATAAAGACATTCTTCTGGATGACAGAATTCAGCGTTTTTCCGTGTTCAAACACAATCGGATCAAAGACCATACATGTATTTGAAACAAGATCACTCAGTGAAATCGGTTCAACGACAGCCTTGGAGCCGCTGCTCTGATCCATCCGCGCAACCGACAAGAGATTCGTAATCAGCTTGGACATGCGCATGGTCTCAGATTGAATATAATTCAGCCATTTGCTGGAACCTGCAACAGATTCCTGCGGGTTTGCGCGAACGACTTCGGTGTTAGCAGAAATGACTGCAAGCGGTGTTTTCAGCTCGTGAGAAGCATCTGCAACAAACTGTTTCTGCTTTTCCCACGCTGTTGCGATTGGCGTAACTGTCCAGTTTGCAAGCATCATGCTCAAAAAGAACATGCCTGCCAGACCGAGAATGGTAATGAAAAAGAACAGGACAAGCAATCTGCTCAATGTGGAAATTTCCAGTGTGCGGTTGAGCAAGACAAGATGAGCCGTACCGGCTGCGTCGGTCTGATAAAGATAGCGATAGGATGTATCGTCAATCATGATGGTACCGGAATCTAAGCCGCGATCTTTGACTTCATTCATCGCATTGTTTACCTTGCGGATGCGATCCTCGTCATTGCTTTCGCTGTCATTGCCGACATATGATTGGATGCTGCCGTCATCACCGATCTGCGCGACCAGTGCATCCGGAATGTATGCACCCTCCTCCACCGGCACCAATGCAGTCGTGGTCGAGGTTTCAGTTTCGGTTGCTGTGCTGCCGGAGGAAGTTGTAAGGGCAGCTGTCACCTGCGCCGTAGCAGTCGTAGTTGTAACTGTTGTCGCAGAAGACGTTTGTGCAGATGCAGAAACCGTCGTGCTGCTGCTCTGTGCAGAAGATTCCGGCGGCGGAGGCGGCGGATCATCCCGCGGCGGATCAGCCGGGCGGGAGCCTCCATCTGTGGCACGCGTTGTGGTTGCAGCAGTTGTTGCAGTCACTGCCGGAGATGAAGTATCATGCTGCGGTTCCGGCGGATTATTCTCCTCAAACTGTTTTCGTTCATCCGGCGCATTGCCGCGACTGTTATAGGAAGACTCCGACTCCTCATCATCCCGGTCGTGTCGGCTGTGCCATTGACTGTACGGATCCATAAACCCCCAATAAGGCGGCGGATTCGTGTCGGGCGGTGCATAGAAGCTATACCAATTATATGACCAGAAACAGTCATCATCATTGTCATCGTCGTCAAAACAGGCAATCGAATTAGAATTGTTTTCAAAGCTCTCATCATCCGCCTGAGAAACAGCTTCCGTAGATGTCGTAACAGTGCTCGTTGCCAACACATAAGTATACATCATCGGTTCGGCAAAAGCGGCATCTGTCATTGCGGTCGGAAGATTGGTGCCGACATCAGGCGCGTTTTCACCCGGTACAGGAGCATCGGGCGGCGGATTCTGATCTGTGTGTCTGGAACCGTCGGGCGGAATCTGCTGATGCACAGGATCAGACGAAGCTCCTTCCAGCATCTCCTGCATCACCGTGTAAGAGGACTCCACTTCGGAGTGATAGAGCAGCCCGAACAGCACGTTCAGTCCGACCAGCAGCGTACAGCTTAAAATCGCCATATTGGTAACAAAATAGCGCAGTTTCAATTTTCTGATCATACAGCATGACACTCCTTTCCTCTCATGATATTCCGAATGAGCCGGTCTCAGCTGTCTGATTCTTCCAGACAGTAGCCGACGCCGCGCACCGTTTTAATGATTACCTTAGAATGAATATGCGCGAGCTTTTTGCGCAGAAAGCTGACATATACTTCAACATTGTTGTTTTCCGCATCAGACTCATACCCCCAGATTTTAACAATCAGAGTCTCCTTGGACAATATTCGGTTGCCGTTTTTCAGGAAAAGTTCCATCATGGAGAATTCTTTCAGTCCCAGCTTGAACGAATTCTGACCGCAGAACAGTTCATATGTAGACAGATTCAGTGTCAGGTCGCTCCATGTAAGGACATTTTCAAAGATGACATTTGCATTGCGGCGATAAAGAGAGCGAATCCGTGCAAGCAGCTCATCCGAAGAAAACGGCTTTGTCATATAATCATCCGCGCCGACATCCAGTCCGGCAACCTTGTCTGCGACAGTATCTCTTGCGGTCAGCAGCAGCACCGGTGTGGACAGCTTATTCTGGCGGATCTCGTGCAGGACATCCAGCCCGTTCATGCGCGGCAGCATCACATCCAGCACGATAATATCATAGATTCCGGAAAGTGCATTGTCCAGACCGCTCTCACCGTCATAGCACGCATCCACAATGTATTTATTCTTATGAAAGATTTGGACAAGCGCATCTGACAGCGCAACTTCGTCCTCTACCAGCAGAATACGCATTTGCAACTTCCTTCCATCAGGTATACTTATCATCATTATACTATATTCCATTATAAAATGCAAGTGTTTTTGCTCATTTTTATGCACAAAAGTCATCTGGCAGCATAGGATATAATAAAAATTTGCAGAAAGAGGTGCGTAAGGCATGCCGATCGTATTTTTGAGTCCGTCTACACAGGAGTGGAACCCTTATGTGACAGAGGGCAAGAATGAGGAAATGGTGATGAACCAGCTTGCCGGAGCGATGGAGCCGTATCTGCGGTCCAGCGGCATTGACTTTGTCCGGAATGATCCGGCAAGAAATGTTGCCGGAGCCATCGCAGATTCCAATGCAGGGCAGTTTGATGTACACTTGGCACTGCATTCCAATGCAGCACCGGCTCAATTTGCCGGAATGCTGCGCGGAATTGACGTATACTATGCGCCTGCAAGCTATGACAGCGAGCTGCTTGCTACGATCATCGCAAACAATTTGCAGCGCATCTATCCGCTGACAGAAAATGTACTTGCAAGACCGACAACCAATCTTGGTGAGGTGCTGCGAACAAGAGCTGTTGCCGTGCTGGCAGAGCTTGGGTATCATGATAATCCGGAAGATGCCCGGTGGTTGCAGGATAATTTACAGCAGATCGCGCAAAATCTGGTGCTGTCGCTTACGGATTATTTCGGTATCCCGTTTATCAATGCGACCACACCGTTTCCCGGTGTGGTGAATACGGACGGCAGCAGATTGAATCTGCGCGACTACCCGTCACTGTCCGGCAAGATTCTCACGCAGATTCCGGATGATACACAGCTCATCCTCAACGGCGAGACAGACGGTTGGTATGTAACGAGTTTTAACGGCAGAACCGGTTATGTCAGCAGTGAATTTGTGCGCCTGATCTAAACAGAAGCAGCGGCAGCACAGAATATGCGCTGCCGCCGTCTGATTATGAAGCTCTGGTAATCTCTTCGATGATTCGCCGGAAAACCGGTGCGGCAGTTTCATTGCCGGAACCGCCGTTCTCCGCAAATACCGTCACGGCATACTGCGGATTGTCTGCGGGGAAAAATCCGGTCATCCACGCGTGACAGAACTCCTTTCCGTCCTCAGAATACTGACCGGTTTGTGCAGTGGAAGTCTTGCCGCCGGCAGTTGTATTGCGCGGTCTGCCGTTGCTGTGATCCTCATCCGTCAAAACAGCAATCATCATACTCCGCACTGCGGCGGCAGTATCCGGAGACAGGACATTTCGCTGTGCAGACGCCTCGTCACGCAGCAATGTGACGCCGTCTGCTGTCTCACCGATCACCAGACGCGGAACAGAATAAACACCGTCATTGGCGATACAGGAGGTCATGGCGCAGATTTGCAAAGGCGATGCGAGCAACTGCCCCTGTCCGAAAGCGAGATTCGCCTTTTCCGCCTCAATTTCCAGATCCGATTCAGTCGGCAGCAGTCCGGCAGCAGATGAGATACCGTCAGCCAGAGGAATCATCTGTCCGAATCCAAGTGCCTCAGCCGTGCCGTGCAGCGTCTGCGTGGGAATCAGTCGGCAAAGAGAGATGAAATACGGGTTGCATGAATGCACCATCGCGTTTTCCATATCCAGCAGACCGTGACCGTTCAGATTGTGACAGTGAAACACCTGTCCGTAAATCTCAGTCTCCCCGCTGCAAACATAACTGTATCCGGTTGTCAAATCGCTTTCCAATGCCGCAGATGCCACCACAAGCTTGAAGACCGAGCCGACATTATACGCACACAGGGCGCGATTCAAAAAAGGAGATTGCACATCCTGCAAGGAATCTGCAAGATGCTCCGGATCGTACACCGGCGTACTCGAACAGGCAAGAATATCCCCAGTTTTACAATCCATAACCACAGCGGCACCTGCTTTTGGAGACAACGCCGCCAGTGCAGTATCGGTAATCTGCTGTATTTGCAGATCAAGGGTTGTGACGACTCCCCCGCCGTCTGTCCCGTCGATGATAACCTTGCTGTCTGCGCCGGCAAGGACTTCTCCCAGCGCGCTGACAGTAAATGTCACATTCGCACCGGAATTGCACAGCGCAAGCCAGTCAGAAAAAGCATACTCCAATCCGTCCACTCCGGTTCCGTTCTGCCGATACCCGATCAAATGCTGCGCGGGCAATACGCCGCTGCGGGAACGCCTGCCGTATAGGATCCGCAAATGATCTGTCGGCTCCGCATCCTCTGTCAGCTCACAGACAAACGGCGAAACGGACGTTAACTGCGCTGTTACGGCGTCGCGGTCACGGAGCTTTGCAAATACAGAAGCCAATGTATCCGCAGTCGGCGCGACCACTGCATAAATCACATCCTCTGAATTGGTAATCGGCTGCATAGAACGGTCATAAATCGTTCCGGATGACAGTGGTACGGACAGACGGTAATTTCCCTGTCTTGTTCCGGCAGCGGTCATGTCCTGCTCCTGCGTGACGGTAATCAACCGGATCACCAGCCCTGCCATTCCGAGAAACAGCAAAAATCCCAGTAAATATAAACGAATCGGATTTTGACGCATCATCCATCCCTCACTTTCGTTTCAGGAAGTAGTATGCGACATTTTTGGCTGAATATACAAAAAGCGCACCGGAATCATCCGATGCGCTTTTGAAACGAAATCAGAATGCGAAAGAGCCGGAGAGATAATCGTCATTCACAACGTAATAAACCATTCCCTCGGTCGCATTGACATACAAAGCCAGTTCCTTGATGTCTGCCAGTGCGTTGCCCTTTGCAGCCCAGTCCTCTTTTGCACGCGCAATCAGCGTGTCAGAGGAAGCAGAGTTTTCGGCAAGCTCAATTACAACCTTTGTTGAAATCTCAGCTTTTTTCGCCTTCTTCTCCGCGGCTGACTTCTTAATTGCCGCGGTCTTCTCCGCAGCTGTATCGGCAGCCTTTTTCACGGTGCGCTTGGTTGCCTTGACAGCAGCCTCGCCCTTCTTTGCAGCCTCGTCAGCAACAGCCTTTACCTTTACGGCTGCTTCCGCCGTAACCGCTTTTGCCTTCTCGACAGCTTCTTCTGCCTTTTTGGATTTTGTTGCCATGTTTTTCCTCCTCAGTTACCGTCAGAGATTTGTGAAAAAATTACTCGTTGATCGCGTCTTTCAGTGTCTTGCCAGCCTTGAATGCCAGAGCCTTGCAAGCCTTGGTGGTCATCACCTTACCGGTCTGCGGGTTCTTGCACTTTCTTGCAGGACGATTGCGGACTTCAAAGGTACCAAAGCCCGTGATGGAAACCTTCTCGCCTGCGACGAGTGCATCCTGAATCGCGTTGAGAACAATATTCAGAGCGCGATCCGCTTCCTTCTTGGTGACATTCTCCTTCTCAGAGATTGCTGCAATCAGTTCGTTCTTTTTCATGGGGATATCCTCCTAAATAAAAAAAATCTATATGTATTATATAACGAAAATATGCTGTTTGTCAAATGATAATGAAGATTTCGGATGATTCAATCAGAAACAAGCCGAAAACGACTGCAAACTTGGCGATTTTTACATAATTCGCGCGGGTTTTACAGCAAGTGCGCACGCAGTTCGTCGCCGGAAAGCGGTGAAAGATAAGCCGGTGCAATATCAAAAACGGTCTTGCAGCCATAGCTGTTCTCGGAGGCAAGCCGCGCCGCAGCGCGTGCGAATGCAACCAGAACATTGGTTGTGAATTCCGGATTGGAATCCAGTTTCAGGCTGTATTCGATCAGATGCTTGTTCTCGCCGTTCAAGCCGGTCTTTCCGCTGCGCATGACAAAGCCGCCGTGCGGAATGCCTGCATGATCTCTTGCCAGTTCTTCCTCTGTGATAAAGTAAACTGTGGTGTCATATTCATCAAAGTAGTTCGGCATGGTCTTGATGTCATGCTCGATCTGTGCAAGATCTGCGCCCTCCTCCGGAACAACATAGCACACTCTGGTATGCTTCTGCCGGGTTGTCAGCTCAGGCTGTGAGCCGCTGCGGACCGCATCCATTGCAGCATCAACCGGAACCGTATACTGTTTGCCGTTTTTGACGCCCTTAACACGGCGAATCGCATCGGAATGCCCCTGCGATACGCCCTTGCCCCAGAACGTATAGTCCTTTCCGTCAGGCAGAATACAGTTTCCGTAGAGACGCGCAAGCGAGAACATGCCCGGATCCCAGCCGACCGAGATCATGGCAACATGATTTGTGCTTTTTGCAGCAGCATCCACATTTGCAAAATGCTCCGGAATGCGTGCATGTGTGTCAAAGCTGTCTACCACATGGAACAGCTTTGCATGCTCCGGTGTCTGTGCGGGCAGATCGGTCGCAGAACCGCCGCAGATGACGACAACATCCGCCTCCTCTTTGTGTGCTGCAAGATCTGCATACGCATAGACCGGAACACCGTCTGTCAGAATTTTAACGGTTTCCGGCGCGCGTCTGGTCGCAACAAGCGAGAGTGTCATATCCGGATTGCTGCGAATCGCCAGTTCAACGCCCTTGCCAAGGTTGCCGTATCCGACAATACCGATACGAATTATACTCATAAATGAATCCTCCTCAATATAAATTGCTATTTGATATTATAAACCTTATTTTGTAAAATGTCAAGAAACCGGCGATTATGAGCCGAAAACAAACGCATGCATCAGCCCGAACCACTCGCGCACCCAGTAAGTCGGAACAAGGTACCATGAGGTATACGGCGTCACGGGATAACAGGCAGAATAGCCCTCGTTCTTTGCAAGAAGCTGCGCACGGAGCTGATGATAACTGTCCGTTGCCAGATAAACATCTCCCGTTATACCCGCATTTTCGAGAATCGCCTTTGAAAAACGCAGGTTTTCCGATGTGGAAGCAGATTGCTCCTCCGTCAGAATCCGATCTTCGGAAATTCCGCGCTTTGTCAGTTCGTTCTTCATACATTCTGCCTCGGAAATCGCCTCGTTACTCCCCTGCCCGCCGGACACCACGCAAATCAGCTCGGGATTTTTCTGCAAAACATCATATGCTGCTGCAATTCTGCGCGAAAGCATCAGACTCGGCACGGTTCCGTTCACCTTGCAGCCAAGCACGATGATCGCCTGCGGCGGATTCTGCGTTTTTTTGTTCGCCGCATGTATCATACAGATGCTCAGAATCAAACAATAAAGGATCCCTGCTGCAACGAGAACACCGCAAACGATCAGTGTGATGCGTCCCGCTTTCTTTGTCCATACGGCATCCAGCAAAGCCGAAATCCGCCCGTTCCATACCGTAAAGCAAAGCAGCAAAATGCTCGCAAACAGCCCGAAAAGATTGCCGATATTGACAATATGCACCGCAAGCGGCATCGCAAACAGCGCGATTCCGATCAGACTGACTGCCAACAGGGCGAAGCGCAGTATCTCAGAATGAATATGCAGCATCAGATTCTTGCAACGCCGTCTTTCACGGCTGCTTCCGCAACTGCCTTGGCTACATTCTCCGCAACTGCCGGATCAAACGGCTGCGGGATGACATAATCCGGTGAGAGCTGATCCTCAGGCACACAGGCAGCAATCGCCTTTGCTGCGGCAAACTTCATGCCCTCGGTGATGTCGGTTGCGCGCACCGAGAACGCACCCTTGAAAATTCCGGGGAATGCAAGCACATTGTTGATTTGATTCGGAAAATCGCTTCTGCCGGTTCCGACCACAAATGCACCCGCTTCTTTTGCAAGATCGGGCATGATCTCCGGAGTCGGATTTGCCATTGCAAAAATAAAGGGGTTCTCATTCATGGATTTCACCATGTCCGGAGTGACAAGTCCCGGTTTGGATACACCGATAAACACATCCGCGCCCTGCATGGCATCCGCAAGACCGCCGCGCAGACGGTTCTTGTTTGTGCGCTTGGAAAGCGATGTCAGTGCCTCAGAAGAAAGCGTATCGCCCGCACAGACAATCCCCTTGGAATTGAGCATCAGAATATCCTCAACACCGATCGAAAGCAGCATATTGGCAATCGCAACACCTGCTGCGCCTGCGCCGTTAATGACAACCTTCAACTCGGAAAGCTGCTTGCCGGCGAGCTTTGCTGCATTGATAATCGCAGCGGATGCGACAACAGCCGTACCGTGCTGATCGTCATGAAACACGGGAATATCCACCATTTTTTTCAGCTTCTGCTCAATCTCAAAGCAGCGCGGCGCAGAAATATCTTCGAGATTGATGCCGCCGAAGCTGCCGGAGATCAGCGCGACGGTTTTGCAGAAGGTATCGGGATCCTTGGAATCCACACAGAGCGGAATGGCATCCACACCGCCGAATTCGCTGAACAACGCGCATTTTCCCTCCATGACAGGCATCGCAGCCAGCGGACCGATGTCTCCAAGCCCCAGAACTGCTGTGCCGTCCGTAATGACCGCAACCAGATTCTGACGACCTGTCAGCTCGTAGGAAAGAGCGGGATCCTTCTGGATTTCAAGGCAGGGCTGTGCTACACCCGGTGTATAAGCTGTGGAGAGCGCGTCCCTGTCTTTGATCGAAACCTTCGAGCGAATGCTCAGTTTGCCGCGCCATTCTTTATGTGCAGCAAGAGATTTTGCCATATAGTCCATATTTTTTCTCCTTTGCATGATTTTGGATTACTTTGCTATTATACCACACTTTTTGTCAAGATGCAAGTATTCTGACAAACAGAAACAGCAGACAGGCAGTTTTTTTGACTGTCTGTCCGCTTTTTTCGCTTATTTGATTTAATGTCAGTTCTGATGCGAAACAAACGGTTTCAGTTTGTCTCTTTGCGGATGAAGAGAACGCCGAGCGTGTTGGGACCGCAGTGGGAAGAAACCGTGCATCCGGCAGTGGTTTCTTCCAGAAAATCAAATGCACCTTTTTGAGATACGATTTTTTTTGCAGCCTCAACCGGTTCTGATTCTTCACAGGTGTGCGTCACAAATATGCGGTGCATCCGGACATTCTCCATATCTGCAAGGCGGTCGGCGGCATACTGCTCCACACAGGCGGTAAAATTGCCGCGGTATTTCTTGATCACTTTCATTTCCCCGTTTACAACGGCAATGCAGGGTTTCAGTTTCAGCAGATTGGCACCGAGTGCGGCAACACCGGAGCATCTTCCGCCTTTATACAGAAAATCAAGACGGTTTACAATAAAGCTCGCATCTACATTCGGGACGATGTCCTCTCGCAGGATCTCTGCAATTTCAGAAGCGTTTTTCCCCGCCTGCGCAAGCTCGGCAGCAGCCAGAACAGAATGACCGAAGCCGGTTGAGAGATTCAGCGAATCCACAACCTGCACCTTGTCCGGAAACGCTTCGGCTGCAATACACGCATTCTGATAACAGCTGGAAAAATGCGAACTGATCGTCATGCAGACAATCTCATCCTCCGGATTCTGTTCCAGTATTTTCGTATATTGATCGGTGAAATCCTGCACCGTCGCCGCCGCAGTTTTCGGCAATGCCCCGCCGGCATAAACATGTTTGAAGATGTCTGCCGGTGTAATTTCCAGCCCGTCTCTTCCGTCCATCTCACCCATAGAGACGTAAAGCGGAAGAATCGTGATCTGATATTTCTGAACAAGCTCCGGAGAAAGATCACATGTACTGTCGGCTATGATATGCACTGACATGGTAATACCTCCCTGAAATTCAAGTCAAAGGTATTATAGCATATTTTTGAAAAAAATGCAACATTTCTGCAAAAATCGGTCTGTTTCTGTTTTCAGCAGCCCCAGAACCGGTACATCTCAAAATACACGACGGCGATGACCGCTAGCGCACAGCCAACCGTATTCAGAATATAACGATACGAACGCGCTTTGTTTTCTATATTTGACAGAACTGTTAAGCAAGAAGAAACCGCCGATATGCAGCAAATTGCAATGCAAATCATCTGCACGATGCCGATGGCTGCACCTGCTGTAAACGGAATACCGCCCTGATAGGCAGAACAGATCAGATATGTTCCAAGAAGTGCCAGCACAGAAACAATTCTTGCAATCTGCCCTGCTGTCATCATTCCGGAACCGGCATACGCCGTCCGTCTGTTGTGCTTTTTCTGCTTGTGACGGATCCGCAGCAGATACACCGCCGCAACCGCTGTCAGAACATACACCGTGAACAGGCACAGCTTCACAAGGTAAAAGCTGTCATACAGCAAATCACACGACGGCTGCCGGAGTGCAGTACTGCCGTCAGAATATGTTTTTGCACCGATCAGTATCGCACTTTCTCCGCTGCTGATCTGATAGACACCGTTCCCGATATTCTGAGCGTCCCCAAGAATGTTCGTCGAGATAGCGGTAAGATACGGCATGAATTTTAGCATACCGCGAAATGTGGAGCGCGCAGGCTCATAATAGCCTTTCAGAGCTGCTTTTTCAGTTGTTCCCGAAGCATATTTCTCCGGTGAAAGCTCTCCGAATGCCAAGAGCGGTGCATATTCAAGATACCAGTTCCCGTTTGGCTCATTGGTCATCACAACCAGACCCGTTTGGGAATCGAGGTCAAAGATCATATTTGCCTGTCCCGCCGTGGTAGCACCGTTGTGACCGTAGGTGCGGACGGCATGTTCCTCGCACCAGAAGCCGTGCGCACACATCGGAATATCGGAATCTCCGTAGAAATCCGTGCCTGTATACATCATTGCCTGCGTTTCGGGATTCTGAAACAGCGGTGCATTATCGTTTGCAAGAGCCTGTGCATAAGTCATCAGATCGGTCAGCGTTCCCGTTGCCGCACCTGCCGGATATGCAGGAACATAGTTCAGACAGGCTCCAAGCTGAATGCAGTGTCCCAGACTGAACCGATAGCTTTTCACCTGTTTGCGCCGCTCCTGCACCCACGCATTGTCGCTGTGTGCAGGATTCAGTGCGGTATGCTCCATACCAAGCGGCGCAAAAATATGCTCATGGACATATTCGCAGAAATCCTGTCCAGTGATACACTCCACTACATATCCCGCAACCGCTGCGCCGTAATTGGAATACGCAGCCACCTCGCCGGGGCGGTGAACCTGAGCCGGTTCGATTGCCTGTAATTCTTCATCGAGCGACGAAATTGCATCTTCGTCTGTTTTCCAGATCGGGCGCGTTGTCTCCTGCCAGCCGGCATTGTGGTTCATCAGATTCAGCATCGTAATCGGATCATCATAGGAAAGATGCTGAAAGAATCCGTCCGGAAGATACTCCCGCACATCGCGTTCAAGATCAATTTTCCCCTGTTCCCAGAGCTGCATGACACTGACCCAGATCAAAGTCTTGGTGATGCTGCCCCATTCATAAACGGATTCCGCGTTTGCGGCAATCTGATTTTCTATATCCGTTTCGCCGTAATACCCTGTATACAGCACCGCATCTCCCTGAAACAGCCCGACCGCTGCGGAGGCAAAGATACGATCTTCCCCCCTGTTGTTACCGGAAGTATGCTCCATCATGAGCTGAAAATCTTCCAAAGAATTCCCCGAGGGGAGCAGAATTTCCTCTGTCTCCTCCTCAGCACAGACCGCCTGCATACTGGCGGAACAAAGCATCATGCCTGTACAGAGAGCAGCAGTCAGTCTTCTGAACATCTTTTTCATATCCATCGCAATGCCCTCCTTACAGTTCCTTTTCGTCATATTCCATTATGGTGCAGTTGTATTTGTAGATCGCAGAGAAAACCGCCATTGTCACAAGCACAGCACCGAGCAGAAAGCCGTTTGCAGCCTTTGCAAGCTGCACAAAAAGCTGCATGATAACCGAAACCGCCGGAGCGATCGGCAAAATATCGCTGACAATCAGAATCCACAGAAGAAGGAACCCCAAAAACATCAGAGCATATGCCCAGTCTTTCTTCGTGGCTTTGCGCAGCCCCCCTGAAATGGTGGCATCAAAGGCTTTTTCGTCCTTGAAATATTTTCGCAGACTGCCGGACACGAGCATCAGTCCGATCGAAAACGCCGAAAAATACAGCAGATTGAACAGCCCAAGCTCCGTCATACCGGACAGCTCAGCCAGCAGCCGGATGATGTCTATTTCCTTTGCCGTCTCCACTTCCGCAGCAAGGAAAAAATAATAAGGTTTCAGCTTCAAGGAGATCAGCATAAGCAGATAGAACAACAGCGCAAAAGCTAGATACAAAATAACAGATAAGATAAAACGGGAACGTACCATGTCTTTGCGCGCAATCGGCAGCAGAGCAAACATTTTTCCGCTGTGATACTTGATTTCATTCTGAAACAGCATCGGCACGAAAAAGCCGCTTACCATTAAAGGCACATATAAACCCAGGAGCGGCGAGAAAACAAAGCCCAGCCCGCCAAAGAGCAGTACTAACAGTACAGCGAGAAATCGCGTATTATTCTTTCCGCCGTTCATGGTGATCAGGTCTGTTCGGATCAGATCAAGAAGCCTTTTCTTATCGCTGTTATCCATTTGCGACACCTCCCTTACAGTTCACGCTTTGCAAGCCTTCCTGCCGTGATCTCACCAAACAGCAGACATATTCCCAGCATGATGACATTCAGCACCGCGCCGAGTTTCAGCATACCGGAAACACTTTGCGGCAGGCTCGGCAACTGAACTGCCGGTATCAGGTCAAACCCATTCAGCACCGTAAATGCAAATGCAATCAGAGCCAGCACACCGATCGTGATCATGATGATCTTGAATTCATTTTCTCTGCCGTGAATCTGCCCCATCATCTCCATAAAGGAGAAGAGAAAACATAATGCAGCGAATATCACGATTATCATGAGCAGTGTGAGCCTGGTGTCAGCGAAGCTGTCCTTTACCATCTGCATCATTTCCCCGTTCTGATTCGGCAGGAATCTGTAAAGCTGCAAGGAGATTGCAGCAGCGGCAATCGCAAGTTCCAGCAGCTCAGAGAGAAAATGCAACAGAAAAATATAGAGAAATCTCGCTCTTGTGATGTTTTTTCTCTCAACGGGCAAAATACCGTAGAGCTTATGGAAGCCGCTTTTGTCCGCAACACTCTGTAACGGTATCACAAATATCATCGAAACAAAGGTGATATAGGCAGCAATCATCGGTGAAAACAACAGGCTCAACGTTCCGAAGAACAACGCTGTAAATATCATTCCGGCAAGAGCCATTGGCTTTGCGGTGAGGAAATCAAACCGCATGACTTTCAAGATGTCTTTCATGCTTATCCTCCTTTGCAATATAAACCAAAATCTCATCAATACTCGCCTTTTCGTATTCCAGCACAGCCGGAACACCTGCCAGATCATCCGTTTTAATCAGGGCTTCAAATCCGTTGCGATACGCATGGAATCCGATCAGCTTCTCTTTCATCGCAGACGGAATCTCAGACTCTGCGCCCTTAATCACTGCATAGCTCTCGGTCAGTTCATCCTTTGTGCCGGTATACCAGACCTTGCCGTTATGGAGAATCGTCACATAATCGGCAATGCGCTCTACATCGGCGGTAATATGTGTGGAGAACAGCACGCCTCTGTTTTCATCCTCGATATACTCGGCAAGAATATCAAGCAGCTCATCACGGGCAACCGGATCAAGACCGCTTGTCGGCTCGTCAAGAATAATCAGTTCCGCTTTGTGAGACAGGGCAATCGCAATCATCAGCTTCATTTTCATGCCTTTGGAGAAATCGCCTACCTTTTTTTTGTCAGGCAAATCAAATTCCTTGATGTGGCTAAAAAATACTTTGCTGTCCCAATCCTTGTAAAACGGCTTTAACTGCTGTTCAATCTGCTTGACATTCAAATGCTCTGCAAGATACAGGCTGTCAAACACCACGCCCAGCCGCTCTTTGATTGCAATGGTATCCGTCACGCTGTCCAACCCGAACACCGTGATCTTCCCGCTGTCAATCTTTGCCATATTCAGAATAGAGCGAATGGTTGTTGTCTTTCCGGAGCCGTTCTCTCCGACAAATCCCATGATAAAGCCCTTCGGAAGAGAAAAACTGACGTTTTTCAGAGAAAAATCTTCATATGCCTTGTTCAGCCCGCTGATTTCCAGAATATTTTCCATTTTAATCCTCCATAAATGTTCTGAGAGAGGCGATGATTTCATCGTCTGTGAGGCCGGCGTTGCGTCCGTTCGTGACGGCTTTTTCAATGCCGTCCTCCATTTCAAACAGCATGCGCTCCCGCAGCAGTTCATTATTGCGCGGCGCAACAAAATACCCTTTTCCTGTGACTGAGATGATGAATCCCTCGTCTGCAAGGTCATTATAGACCCTTGTTGTGGTGATGACGCTGATTTTCAAGTCACGGGCAAGCTGCCGGATCGACGGAAGCTGTTCATCCGCCGCAACCGTACCGTCCAGAATCTGCGCCTTCATCTGCTGCTCGATCTGTTCATAAATCGGCAGCTCGGATTTGTTTTTGATGATGATTTTCATATCACGCCTCCTTTCTGACATACTGTATATATATCGTTATATACAGTATAGCACATATACAATCACTTGTCAATACCTTTCTTGAAAATATCAGTCAGAAAATATAAAACGCTGACAGGCAGAAAAGCCCGTCAGCGATCAGATGCTGCGAAAAGTTCGTATTTACGATAAAACACATTATCATTGCACGATAAATAGAATCAGCGGAAGTGAGATCAGGGAAAACAGTGTCGTCAGGAAAATGCTCTGCGATGCGAGCTTCTCGTTTCCGTGGTATTCTGTTGCGAAAAGTGCTGTGGTATTGGCAACCGGCATACAGCAGAGAATGAGCAGCGTCGGCGCAAGCACCGGATGTGTGACAAATTGCTTCATAATCAGCCAGAAAACAAGCGGCAATGCAATCTGCCTCAAAAGCACATAGACATTGAGCTTCATGTCACTGACAATCTCTTTCAGCTTCACGCCGCTCAGATTCGCGCCGACCACGAGCATCGCTAGCGGGGAGGTCAATCCGCCGAGCGTATCACATGTATCTGCAAGCAAAGACGGCAAATGGATATGCAGCACGAAAATCAGCACGCCGACAACTGTGAATATCACAGCAGGCGTCAGCAGCAGCTTTTTCCACGGGATCGCCCGAATCGCAGCTGCAACATTCTTTTGCTCTCCCTGTGCCGCACTTCCCATCAGCACCACACCGAATGTATAGATTATAATATTAAACACGCTGTTCAGAATGGCTGCATAGAATAGTCCCTCTGTGCCGTAGATTTCCGAAAGCACAGGGAATCCCATAAATCCGACATTGCCAAAGATCGTCATAAACAGATACAGCCGCCGGTCTTTCTTTGGTACGCGCATTGCAAAAACCAGCAGAAGAGACAGCACAATCAGCAGCAGATAAAACCCGAAGCTGTACAGAAACAGCATGCCTACGCTGACTTGTCCGTCCGCCGCCTCCTGTGTTTCCAGCATCAGCATCCGGTCATGAAAAGCGTCAACCATCATCAGCGGCGTCGTGACATGCAGGAGCAGCTTTGTCATTCTCTGCTTCGTGTGGACATCCAGGATGCCGGCTTTTGCAAGCAACACGCCCAGACAAAGAATCAGGAACAGCTTGCCCATCTGTTCCGCAATTACAATCAAACTCATTTATATACTTTCTACCGTATCTCGTTACTTCTTGATTTTCGCCCAGTATTCCTTTGCAGCCTGCTCCTGCCGGTTCTCACCGTATTCATAATAAACGCGGTCCTTCAGCGTGTCCGGCAGATATTGCTGCTGTACCCAGTGATTCGGAAAGTCGTGCGGATACAGATAATGCTGTCCGCGCACTGCGGCATCTGCGCCGTCAAAATGCACATTCTGCAAAGCACGCGGGAAATCACCGGATAATCCCGCCTGTACATCCGCCAGTGCAGCATCAATCGCCATACATCCGCTGTTGGATTTCGGCGCGGTCGCCATCAAAATGATCGCATCCGCAATCGGGAGCTTTGCTTCCGGCATACCAAGCTGCAATGCCGAATCCACTGCCGCTTTTACAATCGGAATCGCCATCGGATATGCAAGCCCGACATCCTCGGCTGCGATACAGAGCAGCCGTCTACACAGGGGAAGCAAGTCGCCTGCCTCCATCAGTCTCGCTGCATAGTGCAGTGCTGCGTTTTCGTCTGAGCCGCGCACGGATTTGTGCAGCGCGGACAGCAAATCATAGTGCTGATCTCCGTCACGGTCATACCGCATGTTGCTCCGCTGTGTCAGACCCTTGACCGTGTCAAGAGAAATATGCAGAGAGCTCCCCTGCTGCTCTGCCGCCAAAACGGAAAGCTCTACGGTATTGATCGCTTTGCGGACATCTCCGCCGCATCCGAATGCAATAAAATCAATGACACCGTCTTCACATTGAATCTCAACATTCCGTTCATCCGACATAAAGCGATAAGCACGCTGAATCGCAGGTTTGATCTCTTCTGCCAGAACCGGTTTGAACTCAAATACCGTCGCGCGGCTGATGATCGCATTGAATACTGCAAAATACGGATTCTCAGTTGTAGACGCGATCAGCGTGACCTTGCCGTTTTCGATGTATTCCAGCAGGCTCTGCTGCTGCTTCTTGTTGAGATACTGAATCTCGTCCAGATACAGCAAAACGCCGTTGGTGCCAAATAAAGAGCCGCTGTCTGCAATGACATCGCGGATCTCACTGACAGAAGCCGTCGTGCCGTTCAGTTTATGCAAAGATAAATCTGTCTGCTCGGCAATGATGCGTGCCAGTGTGGTTTTGCCGACACCGGACGGTCCGTAGAAGATCATATTCGGAATTTCGCCGGATTCAATGATCCGCCGCATCGCCTTGCCTTCGCCAAACAAATGCGGCTGCCCGACCATTTCCGAAACAGTACGCGGCCGCAGCCGTTCAGCCAGTGGAACCATATGTTTCCTCTCCTTCTGCTGAAATGTCAGCGTGTTACGTCTCCGGAATCGTCGTCTCCGGCGGGTTATCGCCCCATGCTTCCGCTGCCAGATCCTCCGGGATCTGCGACGGCTCACAGATAAAGAAGAAATCGCTGGTCGGTCTGCCGAGCTGGGTATCTCCGACATGAACCGGTGCAGGCGTATTGTACCAGTTACCGTTGAACACCAGTGACGAAGAACTGCCGCCGTCCAGATTATACGCTTCCTGCACGCCAAGTGAAACATACAGTGCAGCAAGCTCTGACAGATACATCCCCTTGGAATAGCCCGCCTGACGCCCGTCTACCTGCACGAATACATAATGCCCCGGCTCATAATATCCGACTGAGCTGCGGGGATGACTGCTCTGAATACTCGACGAATTCGGAACATCATTGAATGGCTGTGCAACGCCGTCTTTGACAAGCCCTTTATAGAAATTCGATGTCTGCCAGATCTGTGCCTTCCGCTCATCCGGCAGTGCAAAATATTCCGCAGAGGTCATGACATCCATCTCGCCGTCATCAAACAGCACACAGACATCAGAGCCGTATGTCAGATCACGGTAATGTACGCCGTTGCGATAGATAATGCCGGTATAGCGGCACTCCACATAATCTGCATTGATCAGCAGCAGCGCATTGTTATTTTGCGCGACGGTCGTGGCATACTCAAACAGGCAGCTTCCCTTGGGCGGAAAAACGTCCTTCGCAAAACAGCCGCGGAAAGAATGAATGTCCCGAATATATATATCAGCGATATGATAGACCAAAGAGCTTTCTACAAAAAAGTCCTCCGCAGTCATCGCTGCGGAAAGATAAGAAAGCATTTGGCGCACATCGTCTGCATTGATCATGCCGTTCACATCGCAGTCGGCATTGTGTACGCCGGCTTCGGTCAGAAAAACGGAAGCATCCTCAGCCAGACATTTGCAGCAGAGTACAGCGTCTTCCAGTGAAACCGCATGATCGCCGGTCAGATCGCCGGAAAGATACGGAGAAACATATTTTGTCATCTCAATGCAGACATCGTGACTTTGATAACTGTTTTCAGTCAGGATCACTGTATCATCCTTTGAGAAGACCTCTGGAAACCGCCAGCCAAATCCGGAGAGATCATAGCCGTTCTCGTTCACATCGGCATATGCAGTGAACGTGCTGTGCGAATCCGCAGAAAAACTGCCGATACAAACAGTCAGCATTGCAAATACCGCAAATACAGCTCCAATCTTTTTCATATCTTCCTCCTAAAAAGTCCCACAACATATCACGGCACATTTGCTGTGCCGATTTCACACAGACGAGAGGCAAGAGAAATCCCTTGCCTCTCGTTTTACTGTCATTCCACAGGCTGTTATGCTGCTTTGCCCAGAGATGTATACGGAATCTTACCTGACAGGAACCGCAGAAGCTGTGTCAGGTCAGAAGAATCAATGCTGCCGTCCAGCATGCAATCTGCATTCAGTCTGCCCTGTGCAGAGAGGGAATCAGAGCCGGTCGAAGCGAGTGATTTTGCAAGCAGAATTGCATCTGTCAAATTCACATCTCCATTGACATCCACATCACCATACATCAGGGAAGAATCAGAGATAACATCAGCAGAATTGCCCTCCGGATCAACGCCCCAGACCTGTACACCGTCAACATACATCGTGATGCGGTCAAAAAGCTCCGGTGCTTCATTCAGCGGTACGTTCTTTTCATCAGCCGATGCAATGCCCTGACGGCTGTAATCGTTGGAGGCATCCCAGATAAAGACATAGTCTTCATTCTGAACCTGATCCATAATTGCAAACTGATATGCCATCTTTCCGTAGAACTTGTAATCCGGCCATGTCAGTTCAACATAGCAGCCGCCCTCATCGTTGTACTGAACGATCTCATAGGAGACTTCATATTCCTTGTTCGTATCCGATGCCATCATGTCATAGTCCGGACGAATCTGAATATCCTCGAATTTTCCGCCTCCTGCAAGGATTTCGGAAATATCAAAATAATAACGGATCTTCACCTCGTTCAGGTAACGCGGCGGACGGGTGGTCTGGTTGGTAAACTCAATCAGAATCTGCGTCGCCATGTTGTCTTCCTGACCGACGGCTGCCTTCAAGGTAAATTCTTGAAGCTCCTCAGCAGTTTTGTAGCTCTCTTCAAGAATCGGGAAGACCTCATCGTTGTGCATATCCTCTGTTCCGAAGAAATAATAGAGACCTGCACACGCGCCGACAACTGCTGCATTATAGTCAACGGCAACCTCATTGTAAACATAGTCCTTGGTAATATCGCGGTGCCAGTCACCGGCATCCGGTCCGCCGACCAATGCGCCCCAGAGAATATGTACCTGATCTGCCGGATGATCCATGTTGAGATCCATCGACCCGTGCGATGCACGGTGATGCGGATGAGAAGCCGCGGTATCCGACCATCCGACAATATACGGACGGTTCATCGGGTTCTTACCCATGATGTATTCCATCTGCCCCTCTGCCCATTTTGCAAAGCGCAGCGGATCCTGATTTTTCTCGTGATCCATCGCTTCCTTTGCATAAACAAGACAGCAGAGCTGACCTGCGGTATTATAGCGGCAGGAACCGTACTCGTTCAGCATCGAGAAACCGGCAGGTGTGGTTTTCAGGAAGTCTGTCGCTTCCGGTTTTGCCGGCTGCGTATCCCATTCAAATTCCTTGTTCCAGATCGTATCGACCAGACCCGGATCAAGATGTGTGATACCCGACCAGAACTCACAGTTCCAACGGAAGATATACCAGTCGCGTTCCAGATTCGTGATCGGGGCAAGCTTTGCGAAAACGCCGCCCCAAACAGTATCCCAGCAATGCACCCAGATATTGTTCCAGCAGTTGTTGGTATCCTTCATGATACGCTTAAACCAGCCGGTATACGGATGACCGCCGTTGTCAAAGGTCACAGATTCATCAACCTGAATGATCGGGTCAATGTACTTTGCATAAGCTTCTTCCTGCTTGGAAGGATCCCGATCGACCATACAGGTGTAGCACCAGACAGCCGCCCAGGAGATTTCATCGTAATCATAGCTCGAATCGTAGAAACCGCCGTCATAACCGAGAGAGAGCACATTTGCGCAATCCTCAGGATCCTCAGCATGCGTCTCGACTGCGAAATCATAGAGCGCGTAAGCTCCTTTCAGACACTCTTCCGCATATTCCGGCTCGGTATCCTTGAAGTTCAGATAGTTGATTGCCAGTGCCGCCGCGGTTCCGGCGCACATGTCAGATGCAGGCGTTTCAGTTGTTGCCAAATAGGCAGGACGCGCAAAATCCAGCAGATGCTCGCCTTGCAGATCCGGGCAAAGCCAGTAATTGTGGTCAATATTACCCTCACCGACCTGATAGACAAAAGCAAGCACAGAGCCGTCTGTATCATAATACAGACCTTTCAGATAGAAATCGCAGAACGCATGGAGAATATACTCGACATGCTCCTGATTTCCGGTCTTGATATAGGAATCACGGAACTCATAATAGCCCCAGCCGAGTGTAGATGCTGCATAAGAGCCGGGCAGACCGAATTTCACATGGTCACCGGCATCGTGCATGCCGCCTTCGCAGTCAAGACAGCCGTCACCGTCCGGATCGAGAATGTCAATATGCTCTGCGATCCACGCATCCGATACATTGACGCCCTTGAAATCGGAACCGTACTGTTTCAGCGGGATATGCTCATCCTCCATATGGCAGTCTGCACGCCATTCCAGCAAGCCGGTACGCTTGCCGCACTTATTTGCATCATAGAATGACAGCGTGTACTGAATGCCTCTTGCAAAGTCAACCGTTACGTCATCATAGGAAAAGCTGTCCGGATCCGGAAACGTCTTGTCAGCATCGTCAACGGTTCCCGGATCCTCGCCTGCCGTTGCGAATGCCTGCATGTAACCGACGCCTGTCATGGTACACGCCAGACAGACACAGATTACGGAATGCAGAATCCTCTTGTAGTGTTTCATGAAATCCTCCCCTTACTTATAATATATATCGGTTACGGCTATTTTGCCGTAATTCCTAAGATATTTGCAGTCTGCGCATGACCTCCATGCACATTCTGCTGTTATGATACGGGCATTTCCACGGTCCTGCCATATCAAAGTCACTCTGCGGCTGACCGTTCACATCCGTTTCCGCAAACCATTCTCCGCCGTCGCGCCTGTCGATTTGTTTCTCGCGGATATACTGCCATATTGTCAGTGCCGCATCGTTGTACCGTTTTGCAGCCTCCGCATCATGATACAAAATTGTTGCTGTCTGCGCGGCATTGAGAAAGCCGATCACTGCCTCTGCCTGCACCCACCAGATGCGTGTTTTGTCCACTTCGCGCTCAAACCGCTCGTTATACAGCGCGCCGTCATGAAACGCAGCATCATAAATATGAGATGCAAGTCTGTAATTGATCTCACGAAAACGCGCCGTCAATGCTGCATCCCCAAGGCAGTCACATGCGTGATCAATCAGCCAGCTCGCTTCAATATCGTGACCGAACGAATGCAGATCTCCGATCGGCTCCATATTTTCGTCAAAGAACACGCGAAGCATCTCATTTTCAGGATCATAAACCGTATCAGCCGTCAGATCCAGCAGATTGCGCAGCGCATCCCCGACCGCAGCAGAACGCGTCACACGAAACAGCTCTGCATATGCTTCAATCAGATGCAAAGTCGTGTTCATCGTTTTTGCTGCATGAAGATCATGCTCGGAGAGGTGGTCGTTCTCCAAAGCAGTCCAATCCGCCGCAAACGTCTCAATATATCCGTTTTTGCGTGCAAAATGAGACTCAATGCACGAAAATGCTTTTTCTGCAAGTTCCAGTGCTTCCTGACAGCCCGATGCCTCATAATAAAGAACCAGACCGTAAATGCAGAACGCATTTGCATAGGCGTACTTATCTGTTTCAAACGGTTTGCCGTCCGCGGTCAGAGACCAGTAAAAGCCGCCGCGTTCGAGATCCCATGCCATCTGCAAGAAATCATAGGCATGTGCCGCCGCATCGAGATACGCCTGTTCCTTTGTGTTCAGATACGCACTCGAAAACGACCAGAGAATGCGCGCATGCAGGATGGTACCTTTCGGCGCATCCTTGTGAACTGCCAGATCACGCGTCACCTGTCCGTAGAAGCCGCCGCGCGGATCGGAAAGGTTCATCCAGAACGGCAGAATATGCGCTGTCAGCTCCTGCCGGCACTGATCAGACATTTGCAAAAATCTTTCCATCGCAATCATCCTTGCTTCATCGCGCAGCAATTCTTATACTTTTTGCCGCTTCCGCAGGGACACGGATCGTTCGGGCGAGCTTTCTTTTGGGAAGTCGCCTGCGCACGGAAGCTGCCGTCTCCTGCACCGGCATTCGGTGCGTCCGGTTTAGCAACCTGCTCACGCTGCGGTGCTTCTTCATTCGGCTTGATCTGAACCGTCAGAAGTGTGCGGACAGTGTCTTCGCGGATAGAATCGACCATCGCATCGAACATCTCAAAGCCTTCGTAACGGTACTCGACAACCGGATTCTTCTGTGCATAGCCTCTCAGACCCATGCCGCGTTTCAGCTCATCCATATCGTCGATATGCGCCATCCACTTGGTATCGACGACTTTCAGAAGAACCACACGTTCCAGCTCACGAAGCTGATCATGACCGATCTGCTCCTCGCGCATATTATAAACCGCGATTGTACGGTCAATCAGCATCTTGATGATGTCATCCCGATCGGTCCGGTTGAGGGTATTCTGATCGTAGTCGAAGTCCTCCGGAACCGTGATCCAGTCCATGAAATATTCGCGCAGACCGACCAGATTCCAGCTGTTTTTGTCGCCCTCATCCGCAAGATACTGTACCACCGTTCCGCGGATCAGCTCGCGGATCATATCGAGAATATAAGCATGGAGATCCTGACCGTCCAGCACCTGACTGCGCTGACCGTAGATAATCTCACGCTGTGTGTTCATGACGTCATCATAGTTCAGAACATTCTTACGAGTTGCAAAATGCAGACCCTCGACCTTTTTCTGACAGGATTCGATCACCTTGGACATCATCTTGCTCTCAATCGGTGTGTCCTCATCGACATTGAGCCGCGCCATCATATTTTCAAGGCGGTCACCTGCAAAAATACGCATCAGATCATCCTCAACAGAGAGGAAGAAACGGCTTTCGCCCTCGTCACCCTGACGGCCGGAACGACCGCGGAGCTGATTGTCAATGCGGCGGGATTCATGCCGCTCTGTACCGAGGATATAGAGACCGCCGGCAGCCTTTACGTCAACAGCCTTCTCCCTGACATCCGCATTGAACTTCTCATACAGTGAGCGGTAAACCTCGCGTGCAGCCAGAATTTCCTCATCCTCAGTATCCGCATAGCCGACTGCCTCGGTGATAATATCCTCCGGAATTTCCCGCTTGCGCATCTCCGCCTTTGCCAGAAATTCCGCATTACCGCCGAGCATAATATCGGTACCGCGTCCTGCCATGTTGGTTGCGATGGTCACTGCGCCGAGCTTACCTGCCTGCGCAACAATCTCCGCTTCCTTTGCATGGTATTTTGCATTCAGCACCTCGTGCTTAATGCCGCGGCGATGCAGCATCTCAGAGAGCTTTTCCGACTTATCAATCGAGACAGTACCGACCAGAACCGGCTGTCCTTTTTCATGGCATTCGATAATCTGATTGATGATCGCAGAATACTTTGCCTTTTCTGTCCGGAAGATCAGGTCAGGCTGGTCGATTCTGATCACCGGCTTGTTCGTCGGGATCGAAATGACATCCAGCTTATAGATTTCCTTGAACTCGTCCTCTTCCGTCATCGCAGTACCGGTCATACCGGACAGCTTCTTATAAAGGCGGAAATAGTTCTGGAAGGTGACAGTCGCAAGCGTCTTGGACTCATGCTTGACCTTGACGCCTTCTTTTGCCTCAATCGCCTGATGCAGACCGTCGTTATACCGTCTGCCCATCATCATACGGCCGGTGTTCTCGTCCACAATGATGATCTCATCATCTTTGATAACATAATCCGTATCAAGATGCATGATGCCGTGCGCTTTGATTGCCTGATTGATATGATGAAGCAGTGTCATATTGCTGACATCCATCAGGTTTTCGACACCGAAATACTGCTCTGCTTTCTGCACACCGCGTCTTGTGATGGTAGCGGTCTTCGCTTTTTCGTCGATGATATAATCGGAATCCTCATACATCTCGTCCTGGTCTTCCTTATCATCCGTCTCGACAACCGTGACCGGCGTCAGGGTACGCGCAAACTTGTCTGCCCGCTCATATAGATCCGTGGACTTATCGCCTCTGCCGGAAATAATCAGCGGCGTTCTGGCTTCGTCAATCAGAATCGAGTCCACCTCGTCAACAATGGCAAAATTCGGGGCTCTCTGCACACGGTCTTTCTTGTAAATCACCATGTTATCACGCAGATAGTCAAAACCGATCTCGTTGTTGGTGCCGTAAGTAACGTCACAGGCATATGCCTCTCTGCGCTGGTCGTTGTTAAGATCATGAATGATGCAGCCGACCGTCAGACCGAGAAAACGCAGCACCTTTCCCATTTCATCCGACTGCGTTTTCGCAAGATAATCGTTGACCGTAACAACATGCACACCTTCGCCCGACAGTCCGTTCAGATATGAGGCAACGCAGGCAACCAGCGTTTTACCTTCACCTGTGCGCATTTCGGCAATGCGGCCCTGATGCAGCACGATTGCACCGATGATCTGCACGGGGAACGGCTTTTTGCCGAGAATTCTGTCTGCTGCCTCACGCACGGTTGCCAATGCTTCCGGCATAATATCATCCAGCGTCTCACCGTTTGCAAGACGCTCCTTGAATTCTGTTGTCTTTGCTTTCAGCATTGCGTCGGATAATCCCTGATATTCTTCGTCAAGGTCGAGCACCTTGCGCTTAATCGGCTCGATCTTGGCAAGCTCTTTTTCACTGTAAGAACCAAAAATACGATCAATAAAACTCATGAATGAACCGCCTTTACAAATCTTTACGGAAACGCATAAAAGGGCAAACACTGCCCCATCTTTACGATCCCATACATATTCAGTTTACTATATATCGTGCATTTTGTCAATACCCTGCGCAAAAAAAAGCACAGAAATCGCTCACTTTTCCGCATCGTTTTCCGAATGCAGCCAATCCTGTATCAGGTATTTCGGTCTGTTTTTGCTTTCCAGATAGATTTTTCCGATGTATTCACCGATCACGCCGATCGCAAGGAGCTGCAAGCCGCCGATCGCCCAGATCGAGAAAACCGTGGATGTCCAGCCTGCAACCGTATGACCGGTCACATATCTGACAAACGAATACACCAGAATCAGAAGGCTCACAAGGAAGATGATGACACCCAGCACCGTAATCATGCGAATCGGCTTGACGGACAGGGAGGTAATCCCCTCCGCGGCAAAGCTCAGCATCTTTTTCAGCGGATATTTTGACTCCCCCGCAAAACGCTTGGCACGCTCATAGTAAACCTTTGTCGAAGGATAGCCGATCATCGGGACAATGCCGCGCAGAAAGAGGTTGACCTCCCTGAATTCCGACAAGCCGTCCAGTGCGCGCGCGCTCATCAGCCGGTAGTCCGCATGGTCGTAGACCAGCTCCACGCCCATCATATTCATCAGTTTGTAGAACCCGCGGGCTGTACTGCGCTTGAACGCAGAATCCGTTTCCCGCTGGCTGCGGACACCGTATACAATATCATAACCCGCTTCAAACATCGAAACCATCTCGTCGATTGCGTTGATGTCGTCCTGCAAATCCGCGTCCAGCGAAATTGCCGCATCGCACAGACCTCGCACCTGCATCAGCCCGGCAAACAACGCGTTCTGATGCCCCTCGTTGCGCGACAGCCTGATGCCGTCGAAGAACTGCGGCTTTTCTTCATGAAGCTGCGAGATCAGTTCCCACGTTCTGTCCTTGGAGCCGTCATCAACGAATACCGCGCGGCTCTGCGGCGACAGCATTCCGGTTTCCTGCAAATCACGCAGCTTCTGCTCCAAGCGTTTTGCAGTCTCCGGCAGAACCTCTTCCTCATTGTAGCAGGGAATGACAAGGTAAATCGTTTTCATATTCAGTTCCTACTCCTGAATCAGCGCGTGAAAATGCTCTCCGCGCTTTTCAAAATTTTGATAGACATTATAACTTGCAGCCGCCGGAGAAAGCAGACAAATCTTTCCCTCAGCAGTCACTTCCTTTGCAATGCGCACTGCCGCCGGAAGGTCAGAAGCATACTGCATCCGTTCAGTCAATGCCGTGCCGTATTGCGCCGCTTCTGTCTGTATCCGTTTGCCCGAATCCGACATCAGAACAATATGCGCAACAGCGGATTCTGAAAGATAGTCCAGCAGAGGCGTATAGGATATGCCTCTGTCCATGCCGCCGATTAAAACCGTATCCGTATCCGGAAGTGCACGGAGTGCCTGAATACAGGTCTCACAAGCCGTGGAAATGGAATCATCAACCCAGCGGATGCCGTGATACATGCCAAGCGGAGAAAGCCGGTGCGGAAGCGGCGAGAAACTGCGGATTCCCTCGTAAATTGCAGCATCCGTGCAGCCGCATCGCTTGGCAAGTGCATACACCGCTGCACAGTTATAGCGGTTATGCTCGCCGGTCAGCAGCATATCATCGGGCAGTCTGAGCGATTCCCCGCCGCAGCAAACGGTATCCCCGTGCAGCAGCGTAATATCTGCCTGCGGATCGTCTTTTGCAAGGCGCAGAACGGCTGCCTTGCAGTCCCCTGCTACCGGAAGCTCCGCCTGTCCGCAGATCAGAAGGTCTCCGCTTCGCTGATTGCGGTAGATATTCTCTTTACAGTATGCGTAGTAATCAAATGTGCCGTAGTGATCGAGATGCTCCTCATATAAATTCAGAAACACCGCTGTTTTCGGTGACACATGATTATATTCAAGCTGATGCACCCCGATTTCAAGCACAATCACGGTCTGCGGTGTAATCTGCTCATACAGATCAGCCATCGGGATGCCGATATTGCCGCCGAGAACGGACGGAATTCCGGCAGTTTGCAGCACATGATATAACAAGGCGGATGTCGTGGACTTCCCCTTTGTCCCCGTGATGCCGATGCACTGCTCCCGATACGCTGTCAGAAACAGCTCCGTCAGAGAAGTCACATGGCAGCTGAGTTTTTCCGGTCTGTACTGTGATTCCAGCACGATGCCGGGGCTTTTGAACACCACATCATATTCTGTCATCGCAGCCTGATAATCAGAGCCGATGTGAAGGCAGACCTGTTCCGGCGGATCGGCAATCGGATTGAAGTCGGCAATACCAATCCGGCGATAGCCGCCGACCTGAATCAGTCTGCGGTATACCGCACGCCCCTCTCTGCCAAAGCCAAGCAGAAGCACGCGCTTTTCCGCAACGGTTTTACGCAGAATATTCAGCAGCATACATCTGCTCCGTTCCCGTCTGCATCCCAGAGTGCCGCTGCACCGCATGCGCGGATTTGAAGGACATGACATGCGCCGCTGCCCAGCACGGCATCCGCCGACTGACGAAAATCTTCACAAATATCCAGCGGAACATATGCCTGTACCGTACCGGCAAATCCCCCGCCGTGAACTCTGCACGCGCCGCGTCCGTTCAGCAGATGCTGACACAGCGCGATGGTCACGGCGACCGCCTGCTCCTGCCTGCTGCCCGCAGCATAGATATTCTGCAAGGCAAAAGCAGAGGACTGTCCGGACGCATTGACATGCTGCAAATATTCCGCAAAATTTCCGTTTTTCAACGCTGCAATCTGCTTTGGTACACGATCGTTGTCACCGTAGAAATGCACAGCCCGCATCACAGCACGGTCGCTGCACTGTCTCCGGATTTCCGGCAGCTTGCTCCAAAAATCAGACGCATTGGTATCACGCAGAAACTCCGCACCGAGAACTGCCGCAACAGACTTCATCTCCGAAGGAATCGCGCCGTACTCATCGGTCAAATCTGCATGATCGGCACCGCTGTCAATGATACACAGCGCGTAGCCTTCCCCCGCCAGATCCAGCGGAACCTGCTCATATTCCGGCGTATTCGGATCGGCAAAATCAATCGCCGTCACACCGCCGAGCGCGCATGCCATCTGATCCATCAGACCGCAAGGCTTCATAAAATACACATTTTCCGCATATTGCGCAATCATCGCAAGCTCTGCCTGCGAAAAGGACGAATCCGCAAAGAAATCATTGCAGATTGTACCGAGCATCACTTCAAAAGCCGCGGAAGAGGACATGCCGCTGCCTTTCAGGACATTCGATGTCGTATAGGCAACAAAGCCGCCGACCGGTTTTCCAAGCTCTGCAAACCGTGCCGCCGTGCCGCGGAGCAGTGCAGAAGATTTTCCCGCCTCATCACTGCGGACTGCCAGATCGTTCAGATCTACTGCATCCTCCGGATACCCCTCGGATTTCACGCGCATAATGCTGTCATCGGACGGTGCTGCCACCGCTATAATATCCAGACTGATACCGCCGCACAGCACACGCCCGTGCTGATGGTCAGTATGATTGCCGCCGAGTTCCGTTCTGCCGGAAACAGAGAACACCCGCACCTGCCGGTCTCCGTATAGTTCTGCAAAACTGTCCAGTGCCGCTTTGATGCGGTCACGGTATGTCTGCGGAACCTGTACCGTTCCGTACATCTGCTGCATTTTTGCGTCATATGCGCCGCTGTCAATGCGTGATTTGATCTCCTGAATCTGCAAAAAACCGCCTGCCATGGGTTTTCCTCCTTGCTCAGATACTTACCTTTTATTATAGCTGAAACGAAAAAAAATTTCAAGCAAAATCACGTCCTTTGTATATCCTGTCCAAAAAGAGTGCGTTTCACTGACAGTTTCTTGCTATCCAAATGGGAAACCGCACATCTTATCATGCAAGATGTGCGGTCTGTTCCATTACCAGCCGAGCCACTCCCGAATAAACGCAGAAAGTGTTTCGGCAGCTTTCTGATGTGTCAGCGCGGACGGATGCCAGTCTACACCGAGTCCGTCGTCCTGTGACTGGACGTCAAACCACATCGTATTGATGTTGGTGTCGCCGGTTTCCTCGGTATACGTTGTTACGGCATTCTGAATCGCTTTGCAGAGATTCTGTCCCATAATGCCGAGTGTACAAAGAATCGGTGCATTAGGGTTCTTTTCGCGAATCTGCTTTAAAAACGAGACATATGCGTCGGAAAATTCCTGCTGCTTTGCCTTGTCCGATCCGGTATAAGACGCATCGTTGGTTCCAAGATTGATAACGATGAGATCAGGCTGCACGGAAAAATCCCATTTGTCGTCACCGATCTTCTTTCCGCTCTCAACAGTCGCATAGGAAGCACCGATCTGATCGTAAAGCGGCGGAACCGTCTGCGCAGAATTCAGCTTGCCGGCGGTGGTATAGCCGGAAACAACCCCGTGTCCGCTGTAACTGACAAGGCTGTAATCTGCATCCAAGCTGTACGCAGTCTGCACAGCATATGCCTTGACTGCATTCTCGTTGGCGGTCTTGAACGTGTCCACGCCGAACTCGCCGTCCACGCCGTAGCCGCAGGTGATGGAATCTCCGATAAACTCAATCAGATGCGCTTTTGCCGGTGCCGCTTCCAATGCGGGTTCTGCATTCTGATCTGCTGCCTTCACGGTAATATCGCGGATGCCGAACGAGGACTGTGCCGACTCGGAGAGCTTCACAATCCGCACGGCGGTCGTGTCGGATGCAGCCGGAATCTCAACGGTGCGTTCTGCTTCGGTGAGCTGTGCTTCCGCCTGCAACACGTCGTTTACATAATACGCATAGCGGGCTGCCTGCGAATCGCCGCCTGAATAGGACGAATCCGCGACGAGCGTACAGGTGCAGCTCTCTCCGGTAAAGGTGAATACAATGCCGCTGCCGGACAGCGAACACCACAGCGTCTTCGTATCCTCATGATACGCTGTTCTGCCGATCTGCTTTGCTTCTGTCGGCACATAGATCCGGACAGCATCGCCGTGACTGCCGATCAGAGCCTTGCATTTTGCCAGAATCAAATCCGTCTGCGTCAGACTTCCGCTTCCATTCATATCATATAGCTCCAATTCTTTTTCTGTCAGGACACTGCCGGATTCTAACGCATCCAACGCAGCTTTGATGGCTGCCGTGCGGGCATCCTTTGCGAGTGTCAGACAAGTCCCCGCCGCGCCGAGCAGCAGCACAATCACGCCGCCGATGATGATTCCTTTTTTCATGCTTTCCTCCTGCTTCTCACACATAGCTGATTCCGATAACGAGTGATCTGAGACTATTATAACAAAATCGGTTGCAAAATGCAAATTTATGTGCTATAATAGATATAATTCGTTCAAACTAATATGAAAGCAGATAAGAGGTATTGCACATGAATGCGCAGCAAGCACTTTATATCCTGACAATCGCAGAGGAACACAGCATTTCCAGAGCAGCACAAAAGTTGTTTGTCACGCAGTCCTCTCTGAGTCAGAGCGTCAAACATATTGAAAAGCAACTCGGCGTATCGCTGTTTGACAGATCGGTCTCTCCGCTCGCGCTCACGCCCGCCGGCGAAATCTATGTCAGCTATGCCAAGCAGTTTCAGGCATTGGAGACAGAGCTGAGCAACGCGCTTGCCGACTGTGCTGCCATCCGGAAAGGAACGCTCAAAATCGGCGCATCCCCTTTCCGCATCCACTGTATGCTGTCGCAGAGTGTCGCTGCCTTTCACCGCGATTACGCCGGAATCGACATGACACTGCGCGGCGGAGACTGGACTGCACTGCAAGAAGCCCTGCAAAAAAATGAACTGGATCTCGTGATCGGAACCGGAAGCTGTGATGCCATGCGCATTCAGACAGAGCCTCTTTCCGACGAACGGCTTTATCTCGCTGTTTCTCCGGATCATCCGTTTGCTGCGCACTGCAAAGCCACAAAGCTGACTGCCGAGGATATTCGCAATCCGGACTGGAAACTGCTGTCTGCAACCTGCATCAGCGGAGAGGACGTCGCAGGAGAACAGCTCCTGATCCCGCAGGATCCGGAATTCGGAAGAAATCTGCTCCACGAGCTGTGGGGAACTGCCGCAGATTCCACGCAGATTATGACCATCGACTCCATTGAAACGGCGTTTTCGTTCGTGATGGGATGTATGGGACTTGCCATTCTGCCGGATTCCCTGATCCGTTTCGGAAATTACCGTCAGCATCCGGTCTATTATCCGCTGCCGGAAGCGGATGCCGTGCGTTCCATTCAGCTCTATACCCGAAAAAATGCGTATCACTCGCAGGCTTCCGCGGCATATGTCAAATGTCTGCGTCAGCTGATCGCGCTCGGAACATGGTGTACTGCAAATGACTGACGATCGCTTGCTCCGCTTTGCGGAAGCTGCCTGTCAATCCGCTGACAGCACCGGCAGAATGGCACAGATCATGCGCCGCGCATCCGATCAGCCGCTTCGCATCGCAGCACTCGGCGGATCGGTCACATACGGCTATAACGAAACCGGTGCTGTGATTCCATACCCGGAACTGCTCTGCCGGCTTCTCCCTTTTCAGACTGTCCTGCGCAATTTTGCGATTTCCGGCACGGATTCCTATCTCGGACTGCTTCTGACTGCGCGGGACATGCCGCAGTTCGCGCCCGATCTCGTCATTCTGGAATATGCCGTCAATCAGGGCGTCACACGAGAAATGGTATCTGTTTATGAGGGGCTGATTTACCGTTTGCTGACACTTCCCTCTGCGCCCGCAGTCATCACGGTGATGTGCGTGAACCGCCTCGGCTACACAAGCGAAAACTGTCTTGCCCATGTCGCACGGCATTACGGTCTGCCGGTCATTTCCGTGCGGGACGGACTGAAAACCTTTGCATGGGACGAATACAGCAGCGATGACATCCATCCCAACGAGGACGGTCAGGCTATGCTTGCGCAGGCGATCTGTACTGCAATGATGAAATCAGAACCAAAACGCAGCTTTGAGATACCCGATGCGCCCTGTCTCGACCGCGATGCCTCTGCACTGCGGCTTTGTGATCTGCATGCAGGAAATGGCGGGTTTTTTTCACCGGTGCCGTTTCTGACCGCTTTCGGTGCATCCGATGCCGTCATTTTGCAGTCCGGTTCAGATACCTACACACTCCGTGTCAAAGGGGACACGGTCATCCTGTTCTTCCGGCAAAGCAGCGATCCGGATACTGCCGATGCCCTTCTGACCGTCGATGACTGCGCCGCAATCCGGTTACAGGCGGCATGTTTATCCGGCTGGGGCAATCCCGCTGCGGTCAGAATCATTCCGCAAAATCATCTCACAACACATACACTTCGGTTTCAGCGCGACGGAAAAAAGGGGCGGTTTGTCCTCTGGGCAGTTGCCGCGTTTTAGCCGATCCTGCAAATAAATACAGGAGGTTTTACTTATGGTCCCGCTTTCTCCGCGGCTTCTCTGCTGCGCTTCCCTCATTGCCGGCGGCTTTGTCTGCGATGTCGGAACAGATCACGCCTTTCTGCCGGTCTATCTTGTCATGAGCGGGAAATGCGCTCAGGTAATTGCCACAGATATTCGGGAGGGTCCGCTCAGCACCGCAAAAGGCACACTGAAACGCTATCATGTTGCCGATTCCGTTCAGCTCATGCTGACGGACGGGCTCAAAAAGGTTCCGGATAAAGGCATCACCGATGTGGTCATTGCCGGAATGGGCGGTGAAAATATCCGCGATATTCTCGCAGCGGACGAAGCAAAATGGCTCCAAAGAGGCACAAATCTTGTCTTGCAGCCCATGTCCAAGCCGGAGGTGCTTCGCTGCTGGCTCGCGGAAAACGGCTTTGCGATCACCAAAGAGCTGGCTGTGAAAGATACCCATGTCTATTCTGTGATTCAGGCACATTATACCGGTGAACACCGCACACTGACCGGTGCAGAGCCTTATGTCGGTCTGCTCAAACACAATGACCGGATTACAAAAATCTATATTGCAGGCGTTCTGCAAAGGCTGCAAACCAAGGCAGAAGGGCTGTCACATGCCGGACAGACTGCGGATGCCGATGCTGTCCGTGCAATCATCACACAAATCAACGAATGGAAGGGATAATATGACCGTTCAGGACATTTACCGCATTTTGGACGAAGCTGCGCCGTTTTCTTTGCAGGAAAGCTATGATAAATCCGGACTGCTCGCCGGAGATCCGCAGCTGGATGTGCGGCGCGTACTGCTGACGCTGGATATTACGACACCGGTCGTGCAGGAGGCTGCCGCAAAACATGCCGATCTGATCCTTTCGCATCATCCTGTAATCTGGGATCCGCTCAAAGCAGTGACACCGCTGCATCCGGTCTGGCATCTGGTGCGGCATAATATCGCCGCGATCTGTTCTCATACCTGCCTCGACATTGCAGAAGGCGGTCTGAATGATTTTGTCGGTGAAATGCTCGCAAAGTCAATCCGGATGGAGCAGGAATGGCAGCCGCTTGCATACCTTTCCGGCAACCGGACGCTCGGACGCGTTGCAAAACTGACGGATACATGGAATGCGGCTTTGCTTGCCGAACGGCTGCGTGATGTGTTTCAGTGTCAGTCTCTGCGGTATCATGAAGGAACAGGCTCCGGTGAGATCCGGCGCATTGCTTGGTGTACCGGCAGCGGCGGCGACCTGATCCCTGACGCGATTGCAGCCGGCGCAGACGCGCTCATCACCGGAGACTGCAAGCACAGCGTATGGGCAGAGGCACAAAACCGCGGCTTTACACTCTTCGACTGCGGGCATTTTGAGACAGAGGTTCCGGTTGTCAGACTGTTTTCCGAAATCCTCGATGAATCCGCTCCGGAAATCGAAACGATCATCTCCGAAGCCGGAACACAGCCCTTTTTTGCAGTCGCTGAATAATCACATAAAATAAAGAATCCGGAACACGAATGTTCCGGATTCTTTTCACGATAAGGATATTTCCAAACCGCGAGAAGCGGATTACGGGGCTCGAACCCGCTACCTCCACCTTGGCAAGGTGGCGCTCTACCAGATGAGCTAAATCCGCATGAATGGTGCCTCCTGTCGGAATCGAACCAACGACACGGGGATTTTCAGTCCCCTGCTCTACCAACTGAGCTAAAGAGGCAATGGAAACGACCTGGATGGGGCTCGAACCCACGACCTCCGCCGTGACAGGGCGGCGTTCTAAACCAACTGAACTACCAGGCCATTTGTCGCTGTCAGACGTTTTGTCAGGCGACTTTGTTATTATAACCGATTCAGGCACAAATGTCAAGCAGAATTTTCAATTTATGCCTGAATTCGGCATGTTGCATAATATTTTTGTTCGATTTTGCAGATCGGTTTCAATATTGCCGGTTTTTGTCAATTCAGACCGTTCTCTCCGTTCTTTGCAAACAGTTCCAGTACTGCCAGACGCAGCGGCGCAAGCTCCGGTGATCTCAGATCGGGATCGTGCGCAAGCAGTGCTTTCGCGGCGGTCTGTGTTTCAGAAACAAGCGGCATATTGCTGCAAAAAGCTGCCTGCATCAGCGGCGGCATACC
>JAZQNP010000029.1:0-18462 GCA_045627405.1 Oscillospiraceae bacterium
CCGCCGTCCCTCCGGCAGGGGTGTGGGGACAGCGTCCCCACAATGTCCCCCGATCACGCCGCGCAAATTCTGATTTATCGCAGGACAAACGAACAAAGCTCACCACTGCCGCATACCATAGGATGAGCGCGGCATATCCCCATGTGAGGTGAGGATGCCGCTCTCCATAACGTCTATCAAGCCGAACGATGCCGGCTTGCCGTCCCGCGGCTGCGCCGCACTGCCCGGATTGAACAGCAAAATCCCCGCCTCCCATCGGTCAATGCGCGCATGCAGATGCCCGAACACCACAATATCTGCATGGTTCTGCTTTGCAAGAGCAACCAGATTCCGCGTGTAATCACCGGCAAAATGCCGGTGTCCGTGCAGCACAAGCATCCTGTGTCCGTAAGGCAGCGGCACATTTTCTGTCAGCGGCAGCAAAGAACCGTAATCATTATTTCCACGCACGCGGATCATCCGCGGCGCGAACTCCGGACGCTCTTCCAGAAAACGGTCCACTTCATTTTCTCCGTCGCCGCAAAACACAAAATAATCCGACGTCTTATGCGAAAGCATCACATCGCGCACCGCCTGATCATGATTATGGGTATCTGAAAAAACACAAAGCTGCATCTTTTGTATCCCCCTTCCCGCGCGGACACACATTCTCTCTGTTCTGTTTTTTCTTATTATAGCATAGAAATGAAACAGCGTCAATCGTTTTCTTTTGTGCATGAAAGGAGATTTTTATGTCCGACAACATCCCGAAAAATTCCCCGCAGGTCAATGCACTGCTGCAAACCGTCAGTGCAAAGCTCGGCGTTCCCGCTGAGACGCTCCGGCAGGACCTCGAAGCCGGCAAATTCGATCAGGCTCTCTCCGGCATGAAGCCGCAGGAACAAGCCATGCTCCAACAGATTCTCAACAACCCGCAAAAGCTCAATCAGATCATGAACTCCAAACAAGCCCGCGCACTCTATGATAAGCTGACGAAAGGATAAGCAATGGACGATCTCACAAGCAGGCTGCAATCCATCCTGACCGATCCGGAGAGCATGCAGAATCTTGCAGAACTGGCGGCCATGATGCAGCAGCCGGACGACGCAGATCCGCAGACGGCACAGGCACCCGAGCCGTCTGCGGATCTGCCGCCGCTGGATATGGGCAAGCTGCTGGCAGTCGGTCAGCTGCTCGGTCAGCAGCAGCCCGACCCGAATGCCGCGCTGCTCGCGGCTCTTAAACCGCATCTGTCGCCCGAACGTGCGGCAAGAGCGGAAAAAGCCATCCGCCTTCTCCGGCTGTATCAGATCATCGGCGTGCTGCGTGAGAGCGGGCTGCTGTCATCCGTTCTGGAATGACCGAAAGCACATGTATCCGAACCGAAGGAAAGGAGGGTTTCCAAAATGCCTGCACCGATGCCCGGACAGCAGCAGAATGCACCGCGCGGGAGAAGAAGACAGAGAATGATGGTGCCGCGCTATTCCGCGGGGCAGGCGGGAAACCGTCCCGTGCCGCCGCCGTCTCAGCAAGCCTTGCCGCAGCATGCTGAAAACGAAACCGCCGCAAATGCAGTGTCTGCATCTCCGCCGCTGTCTCCCCCGCCTAAGCCGCCGGAACGCACTGCCAATCCGCCGGAGCGCAAACTGACAGATTTGCTCGGTTCGGCAACCGATCTGCCTGCACGCATCGCCCGGCTCGACGGCGAAACCCTGCTGCTGCTCGGTATCCTCTGGATGCTCTGGCAGGAAAAAGCCGACCGCCGCCTGCTGCTCGCACTCGCATATATTCTGCTGTGAAAGGAGCTGTCACACGGTAACATGGAATATCTGACCCCCGAACACGGACTGCTGCTGATCGGGGCTGCGGCAGTCATCGGTATGCTCGCGGAATATCTGCGGCATAAACGGAAGCTCGCCGCTGTGCTGATCGGCACTGCAAGCGGCATCGCGACACTGCTCCTTCTGCACTTTTACGGCGAACCGCTCGGCTTCACGCCGCCGCTGACCGCGTTCACCGTCGGCTCCGCTGCCGTCGGCGGAATTCCCGCCGTGCTGCTGCTCGCACTGCTGAACCTGCTGCTGCCGCCGTGAGCTCTGCTCTTGAAATCAGGGGAAAAATATGGTATAATGAGAAATGTACACAGATGACTGAGAAATAACAGAAAGAACGTAAAAAAAGGGGGGGCGATCTGCATGCACGGGAGAACCATCCGGCTGACAGCTTTCATGCTGGCTCTTTGCATCTGCACACTGCTCCTGCATGCGGCACCTGCGCCCACCGCCGCCGGTTTGCTGACCTGTGCCGCGTAAATCAGAATTTGCGCGGAGCCCGCGCTGGCGTTTTCGCGCTTTCAAATAAATGTATGCAACAACGCACATTCCGCGAAGCTGCCTTGTAGGAAAAACGTTTTTTCCATTGTTCTCATATAAAAAGTGCGAAACTACGATGGTTTATATGAGAACAAATTGAAACTTGTTTTTCTATCAAGATGTACTTCGCGGAATGTGCGTTGCTTCTACCATAAAATGAAAGCGCGAAAATGGAGGGCGGCACTGCCGCCAAATTCTGATTTATCGCAGTAGCACAGCTCTGGAAGTGCTTTATCATTTCATCATTCAGCCATACATTTCCGTCTGCTCTGCATAGGAGTACAGCACACGCGGCAGCGGCGTAATGCCCGTCTCTGCAAACAGCTTCGACATTGTGACAAATTCATATCCTGCCTCACGCAGTGCCGGCAGAAGCTGCGCAACCGCCTCTACCGTCTTAGTATTGTTCTCCTGATCGTGCAGCAGAATCACGGCATTCGGCTTCGCCTGCCGCAGAACACCGTCCACGCGCATCTGCGTCGTCACGGCTTCGTCAAAATCATCCACACCGTATCCCGCGACAAACGGCAGCTTAATCTCCTGAAACATCGTCTCCCCGACCGCAATATACGGCGGGCGAAAAAATTTCGGCGGCATACCGGTAATCTCCGTGATGCGGTGCGTTGTTTCCTGCATTTCAAATGCAATCTGCGCTCGCGTCATCCGGCTCATGTCTTTATGCGAAAACGAATGGTGACAGATCTCGCAGCCCATCTCATATGTGCGCCGTACAATCGGTGCTGTCTGCGGAGTAATATTCTCACCGACAAGAAAAAACGACGCCGCTGCACCGTGCTGTTCCAGCAGATCCAGAATCTGCCCGGTGATGCCCGGCGTCGGGCCGTCGTCAAAAGTCAGCGCGATGCGCCGGCTCTCCGGTGTCATCATGTTTTCGTTCTCCTGTCTGTCATCATCTTTCTCTTCCGATGCGCCGCGCTGCCGGCTCCCGATAGGGCGCAAGCGGGTCGGCTCCGTGCAGCGGATCGGGCATCCGCGGCGATACCAGAATCGTCTGCGTGCCGATCAGACGGATACAGTGCATCGGCAGTTCCGCATCCGGCATTCTACCCAGCAAACCAAACAGCCGCTCCCGACCGTACTGCACCAGTCCGGTCAGACTCGCTGTATCGGTATCCACGCAGAAATCGTCCGCATGTCCCAGCTTATCGCCCGTTTCCAGATCTACCAGTTCCAGCCGCATCAGATCGGAAATTCTGCATCGCATACGACCGCCCCCTCATGCACAGCATATGCATGAAGCTGCGGGATTATTTCTTCTTGGATTTATTGCCGAGCACAACTGCCGCACCGCCCAGAATGACAGCGGCAACCGCAATCACAACATAAAGACCGATCGGCGTATCGTCCCCCATCGGCAGACCTGAAAGCATCAGTGCCGATGTAAAAATTGCAGAAGCAAACATGTGGTATTCCTCCCTCTGAAAATTGTGGATATGTATAGTGTAACACAAACAGCCGATTTTGTCAACTTCCGGCAAATGCTGCGCGGGGTGCGGGGATCAGGGGATCATCAAGCCGCCGCAAACCGTTCAAAAAAAATTTCCGCCAACGACTTGACATTTTTTCCGGAATATGGTATACTAACCATGTAAACAGTTGAGCAATCGTTCAACCAGAGGAAGGAGGCTGCCGGCATGGAACATCCGCAGGATTGCTGCTGTGAGATCATCCACGAGGAAACGGTCGCGGCTGTACGCAGGGAAATGCACGAAAAAGATACCTATGCCGAGCTGGCAATGCTCTTTAAGCTCTTCGGTGATGCAACCCGTGCGCAGATTCTTCACGCGCTCGAACAGCACGAAATGTGTGTCTGTGATCTGGCTGCGCTGCTCGGCGTCACCAAGTCGGCTGTGTCCCACCAGCTCAAATCGCTGCGGCTGGCAAGACTGGTCAAATACCGCAAAGACGGTCAGATCGTCTATTATTCCCTCGCTGATGATCATGTCAAGAAAATTATGGACATGGGCTTTGAACATATCGCGGAATGATTCGCAAAAAGAAGCACGCATGACTGCTTCTTCTTTTGCGCACATATAGTTGAATGGTTATTCAACTAATAAACAAAACCGGAGGATTCATATGGAGCAGATTTATACGTTAAAAGGATTGGACTGCCCGCATTGCTCCGCAGAGATTGAACGCACCGTCGGACAGATCGAGGGTGTCACACAATCTGCGGTGAACCTGATGCAGCAAACGCTGACGGTCACGTCAGAGACGCTCTCTGCGGAAATGCTGATGCCGCAGATCTGCAAAATTGTTCACAGCCATGAGCCTGATGTGGAAGTCATTGCCCATAACGCGCAGCCGATGACTGCCCGCCGCGCTCAGGAAGATGATACAGGCAGCCGCACTATTCTCATACGTCTGATTGCCGGCGGGGTGCTGTTTCTTGCAGGTATGCTCTGTGCGCATCTGTCTGCTCTGCCCGGCACGGTATCGCTCTGCATCTTCATCGCGGCATACCTGATACTCGGATACGACGTCATCGCAGCAGCGGTCAGAAATATCGCACACGGCAAAGTGTTCGATGAACATTTCCTGATGACTGTTTCGACGGTCGGCGCGTTTTGCATCGGAGAATATCCGGAGGCGGCAGCAGTCATGCTGCTCTACCAGATCGGAGAGTATTTTGAATCCCGCGCTGTACAGAAATCCCGCAGAACCATCTCCTCGCTGCTCGACATTCGTCCCGATTCGGCATACGTCGAACAAAACGGTGAATGGGTCGCCGTCAGAGCAGAGACGGTTGCTGTCGGTACACAAATCCTCGTACATGCAGGAGAACGCGTGCCGCTCGACGGCATTGTCCGCAGCGGCAGCTCCATGCTGAACACGGCTGCACTGACCGGAGAATCCGCGCCGCAGCAGGTATCTGCCGGCGATGCCGTACTGTCCGGCTGCATCAATCAGAACAGCCCCCTGACCGTTGAAGTCACAAAAAGCTTTCAGAATTCTACGGCATCCCGCATCATCGACATGGTGGAAAACGCCGCCGCACGCAAGGCAAAAGCCGAGCATTTCATCACCAGATTTGCACGGATCTATACGCCTGCCGTCGTGCTTTGCGCCGTGCTGCTCGCCCTGATTCCTCCGCTGCTGCTCCATGCCGCATGGGCGGAATGGATCCGCCGCGCCTGCGTTTTCCTGATCATCTCCTGCCCGTGTGCCGTCGTCATTTCCATTCCGCTGACCTTCTTCGGCGGCATCGGTGCGGCATCAAAACGCGGCGTACTAATCAAGGGCAGCAATTATCTGGAAGCACTGAGCAGAGTCAAAATCATCGCTTTCGACAAAACCGGCACGCTGACGGAGGGAACATTCCGTGTGACGCAGATTCTGCCTGCGCCGCAGATCACGGCGGAGACGCTGCTGCGAACCACTGCCCGTGCCGAGCGGTTTTCCGACCACCCGATTGCACAGTCTGTCTGTGCCGCCTTTTCGGGCGAATACGGTCCGGAATCCGCTGCGGATACGGAAGAACTGGCAGGTCTCGGCATCCGCGCGAAGATCGACGGCAAAACAGTCTATCTCGGCAATGCAAAGCTCATGGCACAGCAGCACATTGCATATGTGCCGTGCGATGCTGTCGGGACAAAAATCTATGCAGCAATCGACGGGCAGTATGCCGGCTGCATTCTCATTGCGGATACGCTCAAACAGGGCGCGAAGGAAACCGTTACCGCCCTGCGGAAAGCCGGCGTGAACCGCATGATCATGCTGACGGGCGACAACGCCGAAACTGCTGCGTACTTCGCGGAAGAACTCGGGCTGGATGCAGTCTTTGCAGAGCTGCTCCCGGCGGATAAGGTGCAGCAGATTGAAGCTCTCGAAGCCGAACTCGGCAGCGGTGAAACCCTTGCCTTTGTCGGGGACGGCATCAACGATGCACCTGTGCTGGCACGCGCCGATGTCGGCATTGCCATGGGCGCGCTCGGTGCGGATGCCGCGATCGAAGCGGCGGATGTCGTGCTGATGACCGATGAACCCCGCAAGCTCCTCGATGCACGCGATACCGCACGCAGAACCAAACAAATCGTCGCACAGAACCTCATATTCGTACTCGGCGTCAAGCTGCTGCTGCTGATTCTCGGCGCGCTCGGTCTCGCCGGCATGTGGGCTGCGGTCTTCGGTGATGTCGGCGTCACAATCCTCGCGGTGCTGAACGCAATGCGCATGCTGCGCGTGAAAGATAATGCAGATTGACCAAAAACGAATGTAATTAATTTCATCCAATTTTCCTTGCTTTTTTGGAAAAGTTGTGCTATAATAGTCGCAGATACGGAAGGAAGAGAGTGAACCGTATCTGCGGCTTGTTTTACAGGTACCAAAAAGGGGGAAACCAAAAATGAAATTCGCACACATCCGACGCGGCATATCCGTACTTGCGGCTGCCGCCATATTCACTGCCGCATTACCGGCAGCGAATCTCAACACATCCGCTGCAACAGCCAGCATCGCTGACACCTATCAGTGGGATACGCTTGCAATCGGCGGCGGCGGCTTTGTCTCCGGTATCGTCACCGGAAAAAAGGTCATGTATGCGCGCACAGACGTCGGCGGCGCATACAAATACAACTACACCTCCGGAAAATGGGAACAGCTCTTCGGCTTTCTCAATGAGGCGGAGCGCGGCTACCTGAGCGTCGATGCGATGGCTGTCGATCCGACGGACGACAGCACCGTCTATTTCCTCTGCGGCTGTGCCTATTTCTCCGATGCCGGCACGCGCATCTACAAAACGACCGACGGCGGCAAAACCTTTACCTATACCGACGTCACCGATCTCATTCAGGTTCACGGCAACGGCTACGGCAGACAGTGCGGCGAGGCAATCGCCGTTGACCCCGACAACCCCAAAACGCTCTACTGCGGCGGCGATGTCACCGCGGGCAGCTCGGCTCTGATCAAATCCACAGACGGCGGAAAAACATGGAAGGCTGTCGCCGGCTACGCCTCACTTGGTCTCTATACCAGCGAGATCAACTGGCCGACATGGACCGAGCACAAGGTCTCTTCACTGACCGACGATGAGTACGGCAACCAGAACGGTGTCGCAACAGTCGCCATCGCAGACGGCAAAGTGTATGTGGGTACGTCGATCAAGGATCAGAATAATTTTGTCGTTGCCGATATGAGTGATGACAAGTTCTCACGCGTCAGCACCGATTTCCCTGCTGACAAAATGCCCAGCCGGATCAATATTGATGCAGACGGCAATCTGCTGGTCACCTATATCAACGGCATTGTCTTTGACCGCGGCGAGGGCGGCGCATACCGCTATGACATCTCCACCGGCAAGGTCACGGACATTACGCCCGCCACGACCTCCAACGGCACAACCTCAAAAGTCGGCGCAGGCTTCGGCGGTGTGTTCAGCGATCCGAACAATTCCAAGAAGCTCGTCGCAACCACACTCGCACAGTGGTATTCTCAGTCATATACAGCCGACGCATGGGACAGAGAAGCAATTGCCTGGGGCGACCGGTTCTTTAAATCCGAGGACGGCGGCAGCACATGGACCGAAATGACACCCGGCAACACCGCCTATTGGAACGGACCGCTGCTCGGTGAATACATCGACGTCGGTGATTATCCGTGGATTATGGACAAGGCAATCCACTGGTGCGGCGCGATCGTGCTTGACCCGCAGGATTCCGACCGCTTCTGGATCACCTCCGGAAACGGCATCTTTACCTGCGGAAATACATGGGATGAATGCCCGCAGATCGTCTTCCATCCGAACGGCGTCGAAGAAGTCGTTGCGCTGGATATGGTCAGCAACGCCGGAACATCTCCGGTCTCTGTCATCGGCGACTATGACGGCTTTGTGCATTCCTCCGTCACCGCATCCACGCAGCTTTCTCCGAGCATGTCCAAAGCGACCGGCGGCAGTGCCTCCACCGCTGCAATCGGTCAGTGTGCGACTAACCCGAAGGTCATGGCGCGTGTCGCTGAGGGCAGCGGCAAGGGCTATTACACCACCAACGGCGGCAGCACATGGACCGAAATGACCTTTGCCAACTCCGCAGGTGTGCTTGCGATCAATCAGCTCAAAGACGGCACCTACCGCCTCTATCAGGGCGGAGACGGCAAGCTCTCCTATACCGACAACTGGGGCGGAACATGGAAGAGCGCAAGCGGCATCGAGGGCAGCCGCGAAGTCTTTGTTCAGATTGATCTCGAAAATCCGCAGTACGTTTATGCCTATACCGCCTACTACAACGCATATTGGTACTATTCCAAGCCGGAAGCGGATTTCAGCGATGCACACTATGTGCTGATGGTCAGCAGCGACTACGGCGCGACCTTCACCGCACAGGATATTGTCATGTACGACCAGTGCGATGTCGCAAACCGCATCGGCTATCTGGGCGAGGGCGAGATGGTGCTCGGTGCCGGCTGGTACGGCGCATACCATGTCTCCGGCTACGGCAAGACCGTCGAAAAGCTTGACAGCGTGTTCTACTGCAAGACCATCGGCTACGGCGCGCCCGAAAAATCCGGCGGCGTCAACACGCTCTATATGTACGGCAGACCGACTGAAAATGACACCGAGGGGATCTACCGCTCAACCGATGCCGGCGCAACATGGGTCTGCATCAATACCGATCATCTCTACGGCGGTACCGGAAACGGCAATTTCCTCGTCGGTGACATGAATACCTTTGGAATGGTCTATATGTCTACTGTCGGCTGCGGCATCGTCTACGGCCGCATCTCCGGCAGCTCGGATCCGATTACAACGACCGCGCCGGACAGCAATGTGATGTGGGGCGATGTCGATGTCAACGGTTTTGTCGAGCTGACCGACGCGATCCTGCTTGCACGCGCCGTCGGCGGCGATTCCGGCTCGTCCCTGAGCGTACAGGGCAGAATCAATGCGGCGGTTGCCGGAAATGCCCAGCTCTCTGCTGCGGATACCGCAAAGCTGCTGAAATATCTCGGCGGCTCCATCACCCTCGCACAGCTTGCACCGTAACACGGACTGCTGATCAACCACAAGCCGCCTCCCGACTGTCATCATCGGGAGGCGGCTTTCTCTCTTTGCGGCGCATAAGTTCACCGCAATATGGGCATCCTGTCATTTGGAATTCTTCTCTGCAAAATGATTGACATTCTGCGGAGATTATGGTACAATGAATATACGGAGCATCGGTTCCGGAATACTGCAAAAAGGAGCGTGGTTGCCGTGAAAATCCGCTACAATGAAGATGCGCAGACTGTTGCGCGGATCCGTGAGGGACTGCTCAAAAAAGAGGGCTTCTGCCCCTGCCGCTTGCAGCGCGTTGAGGACAACCGCTGCATGTGTCTGGAATTCCGCGAGCAAATCGCCGACCCGGAATTTGAAGGCTACTGCCATTGCAGACTGTATTATAAGGAGAAATAAGGAGGATCACGGTCATGGCTGTACTGCATATTGAAGACGCGGCGGAATTTGCCGCAGAGGTTCTGGACGCTGAGGGAAAGGTGCTGGTCGATTTCTGGGCATCCTGGTGCGGACCCTGCATGATGATGGCTCCGGTTCTCGAAGAGCTGGACAAGATGTATCCCGCACTCACTGTCGCAAAGGTCAATGTCGATGAAATGGGCGAAACTGCAATGCAGTTCGGAATCGACAGCATTCCGGCTTTTCTGCTCTTTGAGAAGGGTGAGGTCACACAGCGCGTGATCGGTGCAATGCCGATGGATGTTCTCGCAAAACGCCTCGGACTCTGAACCGTCAAAAAGCACTTCCGGCAAGATGCCGGAAGTGCTTTTTTGCTGCCGTTTATTCAGCGGTCGGCTCCAACAGTGCATAGTCTCCGTCTACGCGGCGATACACAATATTGATCGCGCCGTTTTCCGCATTCTGAAATACAAAGAACGAATGCCCGAGCATGTTCATTTGGAGGATTGCCTCCTCAACACCCATCGGCTGCACGCGGAATGCTTTGCGGCGAATCAGGTTGTACTCGGTCTGTTCCTCCACTGTGTCGGTAAAGGAATCGGGCGAAAGCGCGCTCTCCTTGATGCGTTTGCCGAGCTTTGTCTTGTTGCGGCGGATCTTGCGGATGATCTTGTCAATCGCTGCATCCAGCGCATCATTCTTGTCTGTCGCACTCTGCTCTGCCCGGTAAATCATGCTTCCTGCACGCACTGTCAGTTCACAGACAACCTGTCCGCGCAGTTCATTGAGCGTGATCTTTGCTTCTGCCTCATCTTCAAAAAACTTATCCAGCTTCTGATTGAGCCGTTTTTCCGCATATTCCGTAAAGCTGGGACCGATCTGAATTTTCTTTGCCATGATATTGAGTTTCATGTGCATTCCTCCTTCTGTCCGGCGACCCCGTGCGCGGCCGTCGGTTCATGTGTCTATATTATAGCATAACTATATAAAATATGTCAAGTGGTTTTTCAATTATTATGCTTTTTTCCAATATCCAACACATTTTGCCCATCTTTCGTACATGCTTTTCCGAAACGCTTCGGCAAAGCAGATGAGAATGCCCTCCGTTTCTCCTGTTTGATGCGGTCATTCTGACATGTACTTGTTCCGGAATTGTCAGAGAAATCTTTGGAAAATGTGAAACCCTTCTGCACAGCCACCGCTGCGCAGAAGGGTCTTCCTGTTATTTCAGCAAAAGCTGTTTGAGCCGTGTCAGGTCGCGGGCAGTCAGCTTGCCGTCTGCATCCAGATCGGCTGCCGAGGCATCCGATACTGTGCTGCTCTGCGTCAGCAGATATTTTTGCAGCATGACGGCATCTGCAAGCGAAACCGTGCCGTCTGCATTGACATCGCCTTGCAGCGCACCGATCAGGTTGCCGTAGAGCTCGATCTCTGCGATATTGCAGCAGTAGACATCATCGCTGTTGTAGCCGTTGTTCGGGGTGCCGTCCGGCACCTGATAGCGCACATACCGCGCAGTCAGATCCCCTGTGAAGCCCTGTGCATAGTGCATCTCGTAGGTCGGCGCACCCTTGATCGTGTAAACCGTTGTCCAGTTCACGCCGTCCTGCGAGATCAGGAACATGCCGTCTGCACAGCGGTACTCCAAGCCCTTGCGCGGGCAGTAGCCGATTGCCTGCAATTCATACAGTGCGCCGAGATCTGCCTGCACCCAGCCGCCGCCGAGTCCGTCAAAATAAGTCGTGAGGCTGCCGTCAAACGCTTTCTTTCCGTCATTGGAAGACTGCTGCCATGCGTCTGTACTTGTCACATTTGCCGTATCCACGTCGATTCTGTTGTAATTTGCTTTCGGATTGAGATCGCCGTACAGTTCAATCTCCGCAATATTACAGCAGTAAACACTGTCGCTGTTGTAGCCGTTGTTCGGGGTGCCGTCCGGCACCTGATACCGGACATACCGTCCGGTTGCAGCACCCTTTGGTCTGACATAATGCATACCGAAGCTCGGCTTTCCTGTGATCGTGTAGACCGTCGTCCAGTTTTCGCCGTCCTCCGAGACCATGAACATGCCGTCGGGACACCGGTATTCATATCCGCTGCGCGGGCAGTAGCCGATTGCGGTGATGTCATATACCGCGCCGAGATCTGCCTGTACCCAGCCGCCGCCGACACCGTCGAAATAGGTGCCGATGCTGCCGTCAAACGCCTTTTCAAAGCTGGTGGATGCGGTGTTATTCCAGGAGTTTGTGCCGGTGAGCACGGCATTCGACAGGTCAATCGGATTGGTGCGGGCAGTGCTGCCGGTCACACCGTCGATGATGAACGTCGTGACGGAATTCGCCGCAAGGGAGACATTCAGCATGTCGCCGGACAGTGCGGTATTGCCGACATTTGCCCAGTTCTCAGTATTGCTTGTGCGGATCGTCTGTGCATAGGCACCGACAGAACCAAAGCCCGATAAATCAAAGCTCAGATCGCTTGCGCTGCCGGCTGTGTTATATGCAACCAGAACAAGCTGCTGATTCTTCTCGTCATATGCCGCCATCGTCGTGCCGGAGGAATTGAGCATCAGCATACCCGGACGGATGTAGCGGGAATACTGTCCGAACGCATAATATTTCTTTGTGAGAATAATGGTATTCTTGTCGTGATCTGCAACTGCAACGCCCCAGTAACCGCCGCTTGTGTTCGGCATACCGCTGTCCGATCTGCCGTTGTAGCCTGCCGCGCAGATGTGATTGTCGATGACCTGCCACATGATCCATGCAGATGCGTTCAGATCGTTGCAGTCCGTTGTGATGCGTCCGGCAAGCCAGAGTCCGGCTCCCATCTCTCCGGCGTTGGTGCCCGCGGTGCTGCCGCCGTCCACTTCACTCATCCAGAGATTCTTGCCGGCGGAAACGGCTGTCTCCATCAGCTGAGAACGCTTGCTGCCGCTGTATGTGTGCGTATCAATACGCGTAAGGGCATTTTTTGCATCGGAAGAAAGTGCATTGTATGAGGTGATCTGTGTATCAATCGAGGTCTCATCGGTGCCGCAGAGGATGACATCGCTCATACCCTTTGCTGCCATTGCCTTTTGCAGTTCCAGTATGATCTTCGACTGCGAATCGCCCTGATCGAAATGACAGCCCTCCTGCTTATTGCTGTTCGCGCCCCAGTAATTTGTATACGGCTCATTCATCGCATCAATGCTCTGAATATCAACGCCCCATTCATTTTTGTAGTGCGCACAGACCTCTGCGAGATATTCCGCAAATGCCGTATAGGAATCATCGCGCAGATTGTTCTTGTTTGCGTCCGTCGCACCGCTGGAACAGCCGCTGTTGGTCATATAATACGGCGGAGAATTGGAAAACATTTCCACGATCATGTCATCGCCGGCAGCTTGGATTGCGCGCAGCAGCACATTGCGCTGGTTGGCATCCGCTGTCCAGTCATAGGTCACTTTGCCGTTATTGTACACGGTATATCCGGGCATGTTGGAATCGGTGCGGGTGATGTGCGTATGCGTGGGGTCATCGCCGCCGCCGATGTTAAAACGGGCAATGTTGAGACGCAGTCCGTTGTCTCCGTAAAACGCATCCGCTGCCTGCTGTGCAAGCGAATCTGAATAGCCCAGACGGTTTGCCCACCAGCAGAGGGACGTTCCCCAGCCCTCGAAAATGCCTCCGTTGATCGCGTAGGTGTCATCCGGCGAGACGGTGACAACCGTCGCCGCTGCCGCGGGCAGACTGCCCGTGATGCCGGTGGATACGGCAAGCATGCTGCATGCCGCAAGTGCGGCTGATGTTCTCAGAAATAAACGTTTCATGTAAATCTCCCTCCTTATCCGACGGTAACCGTTGCGGTGACCGTTCTGCTGCTGAGCAGCTCCTGCGGTTTCAGTGCGATGTTCGGCGTGCCGTCTGCGCCGATATACACCTGACGGATGCGTGTGTGCCTGCACGGGTCATAGAGCGGATCGGAGCTGTATGTTTCGCAGCTCTGTGCATCGTGCGCTGCCGGTCTGGCATGATATACAATCAGCAGATTGCCGTTTTCATCCGTTACAAAGGAATTGTGTCCCGGTCCGGATTCACCGTAGAGATTGGCGGAGCTGAGCACTGCGGATGTGCCTTTCGTCCAGCTCGCCGTGTTCATCAGGTCTGCATTTGCATCGGCTTGCAGCATCCCCACACAGTATTCCGAACCCGTACCCGATGCCGAGAAGAACACATAGACCTTTCCGTTTGCTTTCAGCACCGCCGCGCCCTCATTGACGCGGTTATTGACAAGCTCCCAGCTGTATTCCGGCTTTGTCAGCAGAATCGGCTGCGAGATGAGCTTCCACGGAGCGGACGGGTCAAGCTCCGCCATGAACAGTGAAGAATCCCCCTTGATCTCCGCCCAGATCACATAGTGTTTGCCGTTGTATTCAAAATAGGTCATATCCAGAGAGAAATTCTGGAACGACGATGTATCGCCGCCCGACGCCTGCATCTGTCCGCATTCTGTCCATGTGCCGGTATAGGGGTCGCCGTCACATTTTAACACATAGGGGCGGATTGCCCAGACATTGTCGCTGTTGCCCGCAGCAAAGAACATATACCATGTTCCATTGATCCGGTGCATTTCCGGTGCCCAGATGTGCTTTGCCATCGTACCGGAGGCATGCGCCTGCCAGACAGTCTTTTCCTCTGCGGAGGCAAGCCCTGCGACCGTTGTGCTCTTGCGCAGTATGATCCGGTCGTAACCGGCGTTGACATTGCCGTATGCCGGATACGACGCCGTGAAATAATAGCAGCCGTCGCCCGCGACAATATAAGGGTCTGCGCGCTCTTCGATAAACGGATTGTCATAGTCAGCCGCAAGCAAAGTACCGGTGACAGTATACGTTCCTGCCTTTGCCGTGCTGATTTTTGCAAGTGCGTTCTGATCCCATGAGACGGCATATTCTGCCGTTCCGCCGTCGCTGTACTGTGCAGTGACCGTCTCCGGCATTGTGACCGCACTGCCTTTTTGGATGTGAACGCTGACAGCTTCCGTATCAGTCTGGAACGGCTGGATGACCGCAGAAGGATACGCGCGGGTCAATGCAAGATACTGATCCTTTGTGATCTGAATGACATATCCGTGGCGCGGCGTGAAATCGAAGCTGTAATCCGTCCGCGCAACGCTTTGGAAGATTTGCAGATCGGTCGTCTCCTGCATCACATAATACCCGTCGCCGTAGGCATCGGACATCATGACCCATGTGTCGGAGCCGATCAGCCGGTAGATATTCGGACCCTCCACGCCGAGGCTTCCCTCAGATACCTGCCGGATCTCCGTGTACGGTCCGGCAGCATGGTCTGCGGTCGCAAGATAGATCCGCTTGTTGGTCTCATTTTTATAGTACATATAGTACTTGCCGTTCTGATAAATAATATCCGAGTCGATCGCGTCGTTGCCGTTTTTCGGTGCGAACAGCAGAACCGGTGCCGTATCCAGCGTGCGCAGATCCTTGCTGTACGCGTAGTACATGACCGTGCGGTCATCCGTGCCGGGGACGCGTGCAGCAAAATAAATCATGTACGACCCCTTCTCCGGATCGTAGATCGCCTGCGGAGCCCATGCACGGTCACAGTTCATCATGTTCGGATACTGATTGGCGATTTCAATGAGCGATTCGTCAAACCAGTGAATGAGGTCCGTCGATTTTGCCGTGATGAGATTGCGGTTGCTGTTCCAGCCGAGCGAAGACTGCATATCCGTTGCGAGCAGATAATAAAGTCCGTCCTCTCCGCGGAAAATATACGGGTCACGGATACAGCCCGTGCCGACATCGGACTTCCAGACCGCCGCACCGTTATTCAGCGCATTGAAATGATACCCGTCCAGACTGACCGCATACGAAAGCCGTTCCTGATTGGCATTGTTTCCGAGAAAATATGCAAACAGATAGGCATATGCTTCTTCCGAATACGCCATTTGACACTCTGCCTCCGCAAAATCGTATCCGCCGCCGAGCAGTCCGGCTTGCAGCAGCGAGATGTCTGTTTCATTCACAGTGCCGTCGCCGTTGCAGTCCGCAATCTGCGCAGTGACTGCATCAAAGCCGTTCATTATGCCGCGTTTGAGCAGCGACAGATCGGCGGCTGTGAGCTTGCCGTCATAGTCCAGATCGGCGCGCAGCAGCGTATAGGTATCATCCAGAGGGCGGATATAGAATTTCTGTCCCTCGCCGCCCCAGTAATCCCACTGGTCAATGTTGGCACCGTTTTCGAAGCTGATGTCGTATACATCCAGCACGGCACTGCTGCTGCATCTTGCGCGGATGGTATACGCATCATCGACCTTTGTCAGATAAAACTGCTGTGCCTCGCTGCCGGTATATTCCGCGAGTGCGATGTTGTTGCCGTTTGTGCCGTCGGCTCCCTCCACCGTCAGTGCAAGCGCGGGATCCTCCGCCGAAAAAATCGCACAGCAGTCATCCGATGTTCTGACAATGCGCCACTGCTGCGCCGCCGTTCCCAGCGATTCCCATTGCTGCACATTGCCGTCTGACGCAGTCAGATATTTTCCGCTCAAACGAATCATAATCGTGTAGACCGCACCGCTGAGTACATCGCCGGACGCATCGGCGTATGCCGCCGCGACCGTGCTTGCCGAAACGGTTTCTTCCGGAATCGGCAGCGCAAATGCAGTTCCCAGCGACAGCAGTCCTGCTGCCAAAAAAGCAGCCGTTTTTCTGTGCTGCATTTCTTATCCCCCTGTGATCTTGCGATCTGTAAAGTATATAACCGCATTATAGCACAAATTGCCGGATAATGCAATGCGTTTTTTTCACTTTTTATGGCAGATCATCCACGCTTCGGCGCAAAAAAGCACCCGATCCGCAGATCAGGTGCCTGACATCCTCATTCACTCTGGATAATTCCGGTCAGAATATCGGTCACGGAGAGAACGCCGAGCTTGCCGGTGTTCAGAATCAGATGGTAATTGGCGCGCGCGCCCCAGTCCATGCCGGTGTAATAATTGTAATGGCGGCGTCGCTGCTTGTCGTGCTTATTGACCACGGCATAGGCTTTATCGGGATCCACGCCGTCAATTTCAATCGCGCGCTTGACACGAAAATCCGTATCCGCCGTGATAAACACGCTAAACAGATTGGGATGGTCGCGCAGAATATAATCCGCACAGCGTCCGACAAAAATTGCAGAATCATGCTGCTGTGCAAGCTGTTTGATGATGCGGCTCTGCGTCAGGAAGACATAGTCCTGCGGAACTGCCTGCGTCTCTTGCAGCAGCGCGGCATTTGCCGGAGAATAGGCTCCCGAAACAGCGACATTAAACAGAAAAGAATTGGTCATGCGCTCCTCATTTTCCTGAATAAACCGCGTGGAATAACCGCACTGATCCGCTGTGAGATCAATGAGCTTGCGGTCGTAGACCGGAATGTTCAGCAGATCGGAGATGCGCTGTGCGACCTCTCTGCCGCCGCTGCCGTATTCACGGCTGATGGTAATGATGATCGGCTTCATAGGAATCCCTCTCTTCACTTTTTTGCATCATCACAGGATATTTTTGCTACCTGTATTATAACAGAGAATCCAGCTTTTGTCAATCTGCACACAGCCGGCAGACAGCACAAAGCTGCTGCCGGATTTTTGTATACTCGGCTCAAAACGGCAGCACTTTTCCGTATCCGTTTGTAAAACCTTCCAAAAATATAGGAATACTAGAATTTCTCTTGACAAGCTATGTTGCTTGTGCTATAATAGCATTATCCTAGTAAGCCTACCGAAGAGATAGACTAAGCCTATAACCGGTAATAGAAAATGACAAGGAGGATACCGCAATGTCCATGCTGCTGATCCGGTCGGAACGAAAAAACGACAGACACGGGCGAATGTGCCGCCGCAACCGATGTTGCGGATGTTGCTGAGTCAGTTTTTTAAACGAAATTCCAATCCAACGGCAGATGCCGTTCCGCAATGATGTTTCGCAATGAAACAACCACACTATATTATATGAAAGAGGTAAAAGATCATGAGCAATTATAAATTTGAAACCCTTCAACTGCATGTCGGCCAGGAACAGCCGGATCCCGCTTCGGACGCAAGAGCTGTCCCGATCTATGCGACCACATCTTATGTGTTCAAAAACTCCGCACACGCTGCTGCCCGTTTCGGACTTGCCGATGCCGGCAACATCTACGGCAGACTGACCAACTCCACACAGAGCGTCTTTGAAGAGCGCATCGCTGCGCTGGAAGGCGGCGTTGCGGCACTGGCTCTCGCTTCGGGTGCTGCTGCAATCACCTACACAATCGAAGCTCTCGCGCAGGCAGGCGACCATGTCGTTGCACAGAAGACCATCTACGGCGGCAGCTACAACCTGCTCGCACACACACTTCCGCAGTTCGGCATCCAGACCACATTTGTCGATGCGCATAACCTCGCTGAGCTGGAAGCTGCCATATCCGCGCGATTCTCCTGCGCGATCAGGGCGCGGCAATCTCTCCGTTCGCGGCATTCCTGCTGCTGCAAGGCACAGAAACACTGTCGCTGCGTCTGGAACGCCATGCGGAAAACACCAAAAAAGTCATTGCGTATCTGAAAAATCACCCGAAGGTCGGAAAGGTCAACCATCCGTCTCTGCCGGAGCATCCCGATCATGCACTTTACGAGAAATATTTCCCGAACGGCGGCGGCAGCATCTTCACCTTTGAGATCA
>JAZQNP010000030.1:0-7636 GCA_045627405.1 Oscillospiraceae bacterium
TGTACAGGGAGGTCCGGAGGGACCGCCGTCCCTCCGGCAGGGGTGTGGGCGACCTGATGTTTGCGAAGCAAACTCAGCCGTGCAAGCGTGAGCGTCCCCACAATGTCCCCCGATCACGCCGCGCAAATTCTGATTTATCGCAGGAAATATTCTGAAAGGAAAGACTATGACGCAGCAAGAAGCAAAACAGCGCGTAACGGAGCTGACGAAACAGCTCACGAAACTCGCCCACGATTACTATGATCTCGACGCGCCCTCTGCCGACGACTACGAATATGACATGCTGATGCAGGAGCTGCGCGCACTCGAAACAGAATTTCCGGAACTGCTTGAACCGGATTCCCCGACCCAGCGCGTGCAGGGCAAGGCATCCGGCAGATTTGAAAAAGTGACCCATGCCGTGCAGATGGCGAGCTTGCAGGATGTATTCTCCTTTGAACAGGTCGCTGCATTCGCGGAGCGCGTCAAAGCCGAAACAGACGGCGAACCGTTCTTTACGGTTGAACCGAAAATCGACGGGCTTTCTGTTTCACTCGAATATGAAAACGGCATTTTCGTCCGCGGCTCCACACGCGGCGACGGCTATGTCGGGGAGGATGTCACTGCGAATCTGAAAACGATCCGGAGCATCCCGCTGAAACTGCATGACGCGCCGGCGTTTCTCGAAGTGCGCGGCGAGGTTTATATGCCGCGAACCGCCTTTGAACGGCTCTCGGCACAGCAGGAGGCAGCAGGTGAACCGCTTTTCAAAAATCCCCGCAATGCTGCGGCGGGTTCCCTGCGGCAAAAGGATTCTGCCGTGACCGCAGCGCGCAGACTGGATCTGTTTGTGTTCAATTTGCAGCGCATCGAAGGGGAAGCATTCCAAAGCCATTCTGAAACGATCGACCGGCTGGCAGCCCTTGGCTTTCCCGTGATTTCGTATACACGCTGTCCGGCTGACTTTGCGCAGATTCAGGCAGCAATCGAAGCAATCGGAGCGCAGCGCGGCACACTGCCCTATGACATCGACGGCGTTGTGGTCAAGACAGACAGCCTTGATCAGCGGCAACAGCTCGGCACCACTGCGAAATATCCGAAATGGGCGGTCGCATACAAATTTCCGCCGGAGGAAAAAGTCACGACGCTGCTGGATATTGAAGTTCAGGTCGGTCGGACAGGCGTGCTGACGCCGGTTGCTGTCTTTGAGCCGCTTTCTCTCGCAGGCACGAGCGTTTCACGCGCGGTTCTGCACAATCAGCAGTTCATCTCCGAAAAGGACATCCGCATCGGTGACCGCATCCGCGTGCGCAAGGCAGGCGATATTATCCCGGAGGTGCTTGCTTCCGAAGCGCATGCTGAACACGCTGTCCCGTACCGTCTGCCGGAACGCTGTCCGGTCTGCGGTGCGCCTGTTTTGCAGGATGGTGATGAGGCGGCTGTTCGCTGTGCAAATCCGGTCTGTCCGGCACAGGTCTTTCGCAGCATTGTGCATTTTGCATCCAAAAACGCGATGAATATCGACGGGCTGGGACCTGCGATTGTCCAGCAGCTGCTCGACAAATCCTTGATTTCTTCTCCGGCGGATCTCTACGCGCTGACAAAAGAGCAGATCCTGACGCTGGACGGATTCAAGGAGAAATCTGCGGAGAATCTTCTTCGCGCAATCGAAGTCTCCAAAGCCCAGCCGCTCGACCGTGTGATCGCGGCACTGGGCATCCGGAACATCGGGCAGACGGCTGCGGTCATGCTCTGTGACCGTTTCGGCTCCGTCGATGCGATCATTTCTGCATCGGCAGAGGACATTGCCGCAATCGACGGCTTCGGGGATATTATGGCGCAGTCGGTCGCCGATACGTTTGCCGAGCCGGAATTCCGCGCATATATTGAGACACTCCGCAGCCGCGGGGTGCAGATGGCATACACGAAAAAAGAAGCCGCAGATGCGCGGTTTGCCGGAATGACATTCGTGCTGACCGGCACCCTGCCGACCATGAAGCGTGATGAGGCAAAGGCTCTCATTGAAGCGCACGGCGGAAAGGTTTCCGGGTCTGTCTCCAAGAAAACCGGCGTTGTGGTTGCGGGGGAAGATGCCGGAAGCAAGCTGACCAAAGCGCAGGAACTCGGCATCGAGGTGATCGACGAGGCAGAACTGCTCCGCCGCACCGAGGCTGCACCGCTCTGATCTGTCGGAGTTTATTTCGGAAACATGTTCTGAAAACGGGAGTTTGGAAAAGATCATAAACGGAAAAAGGAAAAACGCCATGTCAATGCTGGAACAGCTTTCCCGGACGGCGAGCTGGGAGAATTTTTACGCATATAAAGCATCGCTTGTGTGCGCAGGCGAATTTGAGAAATCGCTGCACGCATTCATTGCACGCGGCGGGTATCAGCATGTTCTTGAAGCGGCGGCGCGGGGAGAGCGGTTTCCGCTGCCGCGGCGTTCGGTCATCAGTAAGATGGGTTCGCAGAAGAAGCGCGTCGTATACACCTATCCGCCGGATGAAAACATGGTGCTGAAACTGCTGACCTTTTTACTGCTGCGCAGGTATGACGGTCTGTTCAGTCCGAATCTGTACTCGTTCCGGCCGGGCAAATCGGCAAAAGATGCGATTCGCACGCTGATGCGCACGCTGGGCATCCGGCAGATGTACGCCTACAAGGTTGACATTAGCAATTATTTCAATTCGGTGCAGATTCCGCTTCTGCTGCCGATGCTCGAAGCGGTCACCGGCGATGACGGTGCGCTGTATGCTTTTTTACGCCGTCTGCTGGAAGAGCCGGAGGTGCAGGACGGCAGCCGTGTGATGCAAGAAGAAAAGGGAATCATGGCTGGCACACCGCTGTCGTCATTTTATGCAAATCTGTATCTGCGGGATCTGGACCGCGCCTTTTACAGCCGCCGGATTCCGTATGCGCGCTACTCGGATGACATCATTCTGTTTGCGAACAGCATGGAGGAAGCGGAGGCGTATGCAGAGGAGATCCGGAGATTTCTGGCAGAGCGGAAGCTGCAAATCAATCCGGCAAAGGAGTGTTATTTCTCGCCCGCAGAGGGCTGGACTTTCCTCGGATTTGCTTGCCGCGGGCATGTGATTGACATTGCGCCGGCATCGGTACGGAAAATCAAGCAAAAAATGCGGCGCAAGGCACGGGCATTGCTGCGCTGGCGTGAGCGAAACGGCATCAGCGGAGAAAAGGCAGCCGCCGCATTCATCCGCATCTTCAACCGCAAGCTGCTGGAAAGCCCGACAGACAGCGAATTGACATGGAGCTACTGGTTTTTCTCTGTGATCAACACAACGGAGAGTCTGCATGAGATCGACTGTTATGCGCAGGACTGCATCCGGTTTCTGATGACAGGCAGGCGAACGAAAGCGCGGTACCGCGTCCGCTACGAAGAGATGAAGCGTCTTGGATACCGCAGTCTGGTGCATGCGTATTATGATGCTAAATGTAAAATTGCAGAAGACGGCGCAGCCGCTGACGGGCGCGTTTGAGCGTGCGTGAGACCGTGGAGACACGGACACCGTAGCGTTCTGCGATGGCGTGCATGGTCATCACGTCCTGATAGTAATGCAGCAGATACCGTCGCTGACATTCGGTGAGTTCCGTGTACCATGCGGCACGCATGGCACGCAGAACCGGTTTGCGGGAATCTTCGTGGATCCGCGCCTCATCGGTCAGCCGAAAAATCAGTTTCGGATCAAAGTCGAGCGCATTGCCGCTGACCCGCCGCGGTGTACGCCCGCTTATGACTGCACCTCCTGTTCTGCATAGGGGAGGATGGAGCGGATGACATCCGCGATGTCGCTGCGTTCTTCACGCAGCATCTGAATTCTCCGTTCGAGCAAGGCTTGTGCCTGTGCGGAAGCATAGGTTCCCGCCTTTCTTTTTTTCATGACGGAAAGCTCCTGTTTCAGCACATCTATGCGATGTTTGAGCTTTTCGGCGGCACTGCGGTATGAGGCGAGCATTGCGGTGTAGGGTGCTTGTGTGATCCATTCAGCGTTTTGTTTTGCGTGCATAAATACCCCTCCTGTTCGATTCTTATTCCGTATTCTTCTGAAAGTAGAACAAACGTTCTATCTATGATTGTAACAGAGAAATCGAAATCTGTCAAGAGGGGAATGCCCCGATGTGCAAATTCATGCGCATCGGGGCATACTAAAATGCAAAGCGGGCTTTCTTGGAAGAAAGCCCGCTTTGCATGCTGTTCGAGAGGTATAAAATGAAAAGAGTGATGAAAAAGCATGAATAGGCAGCTCTGACCGGCTGACGATCCGGTCACAACGGATGCGAGCTGCCCTTGCACAATCCCATTATAGCAAATAATGCCAATTTCGTCAATAGAAGAGCCGATAATTTGGCGATTGTCAGCATGAACCGCTGAAATAACTCGTCTGGTTTGTATAATATGACAAAGGGTATACTAATTGTAATCAAGAAAACAGGGCTTTGAGCCGCCGGATCAAAGATGCAAACAGTCCTTCCGAATCGGTATTGTGATCAGGTGCCGGAATGTCTTTTGCGGCGAGCAGCGGCAGACGCGCAAGTTCTGCATTTGCAGCGGTGCAGACAATTTCACCGACCGGATCGCCGCGCCGGATGGGTGCGGTCAGAAAGGGGGGCATCAGCACAGTGTAAGTCACCTCCGGCGGGATGCCGCGCCATGCACTGAGCGTGAGCGGTTCCTTTGCATAGAGCGCGAGTTCGGCGGCATCGCCGCCTTCGACCGCCGCCGTGATCTGTTCGGGCAGCGGCAGAGTATAGTCCGATGCGAGGGAAAAGCCGTAGTCATAGAGTGCGAGGTGATCTGTCCAGTCATTGCGGTCAAAGAGCGTCACGCAGATCAGCGTGCGCCCGTCTCTGCTGCATGCACTGACCAGGCAGCGTCCTGCGGCATCGGTGAAGCCGGTTTTGATGCCGATGATGTCTTCGCTCATGGAAAGCAGTTTATTGGTATTATAGAGCGTGCGCGTGTAAGGCGGATTGCCGAACGAAACAGTCATTTCCGCCTGTGCGCAGATCTCGGCAAAATCGGGATTTTTGAGAGCCTCTCTTGCGAGCAGTGCCATGTCATAGGCGGATGCGCCGTGTCCTTCTGCGTCGAGTCCGGAGGGGGATGCAAACCAGCTTCGCGTCATGCCGATGGCTTTTGCGCGGGCATTCATCAGATCAAGGAATGCGGGAATGCTACCGGCGACCGCGACTGCGGCAGCGTTTGCAGCATCGTTGCCGGAGGGCAGCAGCATGCCGACACAGAGTGCGCGTTTGGTGACGGTATCGCCCTCTTGCAGCCCCATAGAGGAGCCTTCCACATGGATGGCATCGGTATCGACCGTAAAAGCGGTATCGAGATCGCCGCTTTCAAGCGTGAGCAGCGTCGTCATGATTTTGGTTGTGCTTGCCATCGGGCGTTTTTGCGATTCGTTTTTCGCATAGACAATCTGTGCAGTCTGCGCATCAATCATCACGCAGCTTTCGGCAGAAATATCCGGTGCAGAAGATTCGGCGTTCAGCGTATCGGCAAACGTAATCGCTGAGAAAGAGAACAGCAGTACGGCTGAGAGCAGTGCCGCTGCCGCGCGAAGCAGAGTGTTTGTGTGCATAGAAATCCCTCCGCTGCACGATATGCAGCAGTGCAGCAGAATATGCAGCAAAAAAATAAAGGAGGCTCTGTTTCAAGCCTCCCCTTATTTTTTATTCAGTTGTGATGCGGTTTTACCGGTATCAGACTTTATCAATGCCGAACCGCGCGGCATGGATGCAAGAATCCGTCCCGTCCGTCGCGGACGCCCCTCAGATTCTCAGGAAGCACATCGTACAAACGAGCCTCCGCAGGGAAATCGGTTCTCAGTTACGATCGGCGTTGGAATATTGAAATCAGTGCCCGCTGACTGCGCCCTTTCTCTTCGAGCCGTCTGCACTGCTTCGACAGGCTTCCTCCTGTCGGTTCGGACATGCTGTAACTGCGGCTGCGCACATTACCGTTTCCGGCACAACCCCGTCGGGCTGCGGGTTTTCTGTGTCAGCTTCCAAATCGGAATCGCAGTGCATGTCCGGCACACTATCACTCATACCCATTGCCGAATCGCAAAACTGCAAAATCACACAGAAAACGCTTTGCACGAGCCAATGCCGACCGCAGAGATCTTCTCTGCCTTATCCATTGGTCTCACGCACCTTTCCGGATCATGTATTTACGGCGGGATCCGCTGACGAACGCCCGATTATAACCGAGGCGGGGAAAACGCCGTATTGATCCAAAAGCAAACACGGGAACAGTTCGGGATGATACCCGAGAAGCTGTCAAAGGAGCAGTAAGGAAATACGCTGCTCCGGAAGGGTCTTTCCTGTTCCTTGACTATATTATAGCACAAACTTCCCCGTTTGTCAATAATTTTCGGCAAAATTTTATGAAAATTATGTGAAATTTTTTCTTTCCATGCAGGACTTGACATTTTTGTCAAAATGGGGTACAATAAACATGGCAAGGCACGCCGCAGTGCCTGTACATTACCAATATGCCGGAGCAATCCGGCGGAACGGAGAGAACAATGGCAGATCAGAACACACCGATGGAACTCGATGAAATGATGGACGCACCGGAGCTGTATACGCTGGTGGACGAAGAGGGCAACGAAAAGCTGTTTGAGCTGATTGATGTGCTGGAAGAGAACGAGAAGGTTTACTTTGCGCTGATTCCGCACATTGAGAATCCCGAGGAGCTGCTGGACGGTGAGGTCGAATTGGTTGTGCTTTCGGTGACTGCGGGCGAAGACGGCACAGACATTCTGGAACCGATCGAGAGCGATGAGGAGTATGAGCGCATTGCGCAGATGTTCATTGACCGCCTGGATGAAGACTGCGATTGCGAGGATGAGGACTGCGATTGTCATCATCATGAGTAATTTTATCCAAAGTTTGGGCAGAATTTTGGTTGAAATTACCGGTTGATTTTTCGTGTTCCCCATGCTATACTAATAGCAGAAAAGCAATGCGCATTCTGCCTTGTGCGATCAAGTCCAACTTGATATAATCCAACATCTATGAAAAGGGAATCCGGCTCTGTGCGAGGATTGCAGACCTCCCGCCTGTGAATTGACACAGCACGGAAGAAGGGAGCATGAGCGGTACAGGAGGGTACCCACCTGCTGAAAGCGGGTTTTATGCGTTGGACGACGGCAAGGCGGAGCGTTTGAAAGCGCAGCGGACGGATCTTTCGGGATTCGTCCGCTTTTATTTGGAAATGTTTTTTCAGAATTTTACTGCCGGTGCAGTAAATCGGAATTTGGCGGCGTGATCGGGGGACATTGTTGGGACGCTCACGCTTACGCGGTTGAGTTTGCTTCGCAAACGTCAAGTCGCCCACACCCCTGCCGGTGGGACGGCGGTCCCTCCGGACCTCCCTGTACAAAAAATCCCCGTCCCCATAAGATGGATACCCATATAGAAGTTTTGCTCCGAAGCATTTCAAAATGCTTCGGAGCATTCGTTTTTATACGGCTGCTAAAACAATTCATAATTTATCTTACCAATTCTATCGTCTGGGCATCGGCATCCAGCTTAGCCGTGATTCCGATAGGCAGCGTCAGCATGGGTGCACAATGGCTAAAATCACACTCGGCAAGCACGGGATAATTCGGTCCGTTCA
>JAZQNP010000031.1:0-20014 GCA_045627405.1 Oscillospiraceae bacterium
TCAGTCAATGCGTATAAGGAACGGCTCGGAGACGGTGTGCATGTGTATTCGATGGTGATTCCGACCGCGTGTTCGTTCTACACGCCGGAACAATATCAGAACCTCATCGGCAGCGAAAAGAATAACATTGCGCACATCAATGAAAATCTTGTGAATGTGACGCCGGTGGATGCGTATTCCGCGCTGGAAAAGCACACGGATGAGCCGATTTTCATGCGCACCGATCACCACTGGGGCGCGATCGGGGCATTTTATGCATCGGAGAAGTTTTCGGCAGCGGCGCGTGTGCCGTTTGCACGCCTCTCGACCTATGAGAAGATTGTCAAGCCGGGGTATGTCGGCACATTGTACGGCTATTCGGGCGACATCGTGCTGAAAAACAATCCGGAGGATTTTATCTACTATGTTCCGTCCGCGGAATATGAGACAACGTATTTCAACACAAGCCTTGGGAATGCGCACAGCGGCAGTCTGCTGCTGAATCTGGATTCGGTATCGCCTGTGAGCTGGTATCTGGTCTATATGGGCGGTGATGAGCGCGTCACACATGTGCATACGGCTGTGAACAACGGCAGAACGCTCGCGATCATCAAGGATAGCTACGGCAACGCGCTGGTTCCGTGGCTGACATCCTCGTTTGAGGATATTTATGTCATTGACATGCGTTATTTTGATGCGAACATCATTGAGTATCTGAAATCCGTGCAGACGACTGATCTGCTGTTTGCAATGAATACATTCAGTGCAACCGGCGGAAACAGCAAAAAACTGGCAGAAATGCTGGGGCAGTGAAAAGAAAAAGGAGAATGAAAATGACCAAAGCAGAAGCAATGGAAGCACTGACACCGGTGTTTCGTGAGGTGTTTGATGATGACAGCATTGTGCTGACGGAAGAGACGACTGCCGCCGATATTGAGGAATGGGACAGCGTGGAACATTTCAATCTGATCTCCGAGATCGAGAGCCGCTTTCAGATGCGGTTTCAGATGCGTGAGGTTTCCGGCATGAAGAATGTCGGAGAGCTTGCGGAGATTGTCGCTGCACGCGGCAAACAGTGAGCACGCAGTCTGATGCACAGAGGTTGAAGACCATAAAAAGGCAGCATCTTCTTTGGAGAGGATGCTGTCTTTTTTATGCGGCTATGGTTTGTGAAAAACGCAATACAGTGCAGAGAAACAGAGGCGCGTTGTTGTGTATTGCTACGAAATGTGACATCTTTGTCACTTTATGCTTGACATTCCATCTCCGAAGTGATATAATTATCACATAAGGTGATGCAAATGTCACTTACGAAAGGCGGTATCAAAATGAATCAGAACAAATCTGAAACAACAAAATCCCTGCGTTACTTCCATGCAGTCATTGCAGCATTGTCTGCGCTCGGGATACTGGCGGTACTCTTCATGGAAGACTGGGGTGAAATGACGGTCTGGTTTCCGATTGCAGTTGCAGTTTTTTTCGACGGGAAATTTGAAAAAACGGATGAGCTTGCAAAGCAAAACCTCGGAAAAGCCAATACCGTCACGATGTGGGTTCTATTTGCGGCGTTTATCTTTTTCGGGATGTTCGCAAGATTCCATGCAATCAGCATGGAGTCCATCATGATTGTGATCTTTTCTGCCCTTGCAGTCCGAAGCATACTTTTTTCGATCCTCGATATGTCGTTTCTGGGAGGAGCGGAGGAATCTGATGGCTGAGCTGCATACAAGGATGAAGGAACTCAGGGCAAAATGCAACATGAGCCAATCGGATCTTGCAGAGCTGACAGGCGTGCGCAGAGAAACCATTATCCGGCTGGAAAGGGGTCAGTATAACCCTTCGCTGAAACTCGCAATGGATATTGCCCGCGTTTTTGATACGACTGTGGAAGAAGTATTCTCGTTTGAGGACTGAACTGCATGATTTCGGCGAAAATCGCCGCACAATCTGCAAAAAAGAAAATCCCGTGACTGCCGGTCTGTTTCCGGAAGTCACGGGATTTTGCATGCAGACATCTGTTGTTTCCGCAGATCAAGGATCCAACGGCTCAGGATTTCTTTTTGCGCTTGCCGATGATCCACGCACCGCCGCCGATGACGACGAGTCCGCCGCCGAGCAACGCTGCGGGAATCCATGACCGGCTGCCCAGCGAATCGGCTGCCGACGGCAATGTCGTCATTTCTGTCGTTGTGACCTCCGGAATCGTCTCGGTATTCTCCTCCTCCGGCAGCGGTTCGATTGCAATTCCCTCTGCCTCGGCATACGTCCGTGCAGCCTCGGCGTTGGCATACAGCGTCAGTGCGGTCTCTGTTTTTTCATACTGGGAGGTTTCCAGATTCCACTGATAACCGAATGCTTTGCTGCCGATTGCGGTCAGCGAATCGGGCAGATAGACCGATTCGAGATCGGTGCAGCCTGCAAAGGCGAAGTCTCCGATGGTTTGGAGCTGATGTCCGACGCGCAGATACCGCAGTGTCTCGCAGCCATAGAATGCCAGCTCCCCGATAGATTGCACATTCTCACCGAGTGTAACGACTTGCAGGGAGGTGCAGCGATAGCAGGCAGCACGCCCGACCTTCTCCACGGAATCCGGCAGGATCAGTGTTGTGATTGCGGCATTGCCCTCGAAAGCAGAATCGTTCACAACGCGCACGCCGTCCGGCACAGTGACTGCCGTTTCTTCTCCGCAGTATGCGATCAGATAATCGCCGAGCATGAGAAAATCTTCTTCTGTTTCGTTGTACCATGCGGTATTGACCAGTGCCGCGCCGTCAACCTTCTCAAAGGTCGCAGGTGCCGTAAATGCGGACAGATTGGTGCAGTTATCGAAAGCACAGTCATAGATTGTTGTCACAGAATCGGGAATCGTGACGGATGTGATTTCACTGTGATCGGAGCAGGCATACGGACCGATGATTTTCACCGTATCGGGAATCACAACATCAGCCGTATCGCTGCCGCGGTAGGCATACAGCACACCGCCGCCCAGCACGATGAAATCGTCGGGGTGATACACATAGAACGGCGTCATATCGAACGCCATATAGCCGATATAGGTCACAGTCTCCGGAACGACAACCGTATTCAGTACATCACACTCTGCAAAGGCGCAGTAGCCGATGGAGGTGCATCCCTCCGGGATGGTCACGGATTGCAGATAGGCATTGCCGGCGAACGCCTCATCTCCGATGCTGCGCAGCGATGCAGGCAGATTCACCGCATCGGCATAGCAATACTGGAAGGCATAGCTGCCGATTTCCGTGACGGTTTTTCCGTCGATGGAATCGGGAATCGTGACAACATCCTCATCCGTCCAGAAAAAGCCGGTGATGCGGAGCGTCCCGTCATCGAGTTCCTCGTAGGAAAGCGATTCCAGAATATCGCGTGTGGTCGTAGTTGCCGGGGTCGTAGTGGGGACTTCGGTTGTTGTCTCCGCAGCCGCAGCCGCTGCCGCAGCGGTTGTTTCCGCCGGTACCGTATCCGCAGCAGCATCGGTTTCTGTCGGCTCGGCAACAGCCGCGGGCGCAGTTGTTTCCGCATCGGGCTCTGCAAAGACCGGCATTGCCGTCAGCGGCAGCAGCAGAATGCCTATGATTCCGATTGCAGACAGCATACGCCGTCTGTTTCTTTGCTTCATATAATCCTTCTTTCACAAAAGGGGACTCCACAAACTGCGGAGTCCCCCGTTTCCTGTCTGATCAGAACTGCTGCGGCATTGCGGCTGCCGGATGTTCTGCCGGATAACCGTCTGCGCGGACGACCTGTACATGATTGTACTGGGTCATGCCCGTACCCGCAGGGATCAGCTTGCCGATGATGACATTCTCTTTCAGACCGAGCAGATAATCGCTCTTGCCGTTGATTGCAGCATCGGTGAGTGCCTTTGCGGTCTCCTGGAAGGACGCTGCCGACATGAAGCTCTCGGAGGACGAGGATGCCTTGGTAATACCGAGCAGAGTGGGTCTGGTTGTCACGAGGTGCAGATCGGTTTCACCCGCATCAATCCGCGCCTGAATGCCGGCGTTGATGGTATCGACCTCACGCTTGTCAACCATAGCCTCCGGAAGCAGGTAGCTGCTGCCCGGATCTGCGATGACCACCTTACGCATCATCTGGCGGAGGATAACCTCGATGTGCTTATCGTTGATATCCACGCTCTGCTGACGGTATGCGTACTGAATTTCCTCGATGATATAATCCTGAACGGCCTGTACGCCGAGGATTTCCAGCAGATCCATCGGATAGATCGCGCCGGTCGTCAGACGCTTGCCGCGCTGAATTTCCGCGCCGTCCTTGATATTCGGTGCGAGGTGGTAGTTATACGGGATAGTGTACGGTGTCGAATCGGTATTGGTTTCCGGATCGTGAATGATGATCGTCTTCACGCCGTTGTCATCGGAGAGCCGGATGATACCGGAGGTCTTTGCGAGGATCGCGCCGTTCTTCGGGCGTCTGGATTCAAACAGCTCTTCAACACGCGGCAGACCCTGTGTGATGTCGTCACCGGAGTTTGCGATACCGCCCGTATGGAAGGTACGCATCGTGAGCTGTGTACCCGGCTCACCGATGGACTGTGCAGCGATGATACCGACAGCCTCACCGACGGAGACCAGATTGCCGTTTGCGAGGTTGATGCCGTAGCACTTGGCGCAGACACCCTTCTTCGCCTTACAGCCGAGGACGGAACGGATCTTGACACGCGTGATGCCGGCAGCCACAATGCGTTCCGCATCGGCACTGGTCATTGCGCGGGTCTTGGGAATAAACAGTTCAGATTTTTCGTCGCGGAGATCCTCAACGAGGTATCTGCCGAGCAGACGCTCCTGTAATTTTTCGAGATCGCGGTGGCCGTCATTGATGCAGTAGACTTCGATGCCCTCTGTTGAGCCGCAGTCCACCTCATGGATGATGACATCCTGCGAGACGTCAACAAGACGGCGGGTCAGATAACCGGAGTCAGCGGTACGCAGAGCGGTATCGGCAAGACCCTTTCTCGCGCCGCGGCTGGAAATGAAGTACTCGGAAATGTTCAGACCCTCGCGGTAATTGGAACGAACCGGAATTTCGATTGTTGCACCGGTGGTGTTTGCGATCAGACCGCGCATACCTGCGAGCTGACGGAGCTGGTTGATGGAACCACGAGCACCGGAATCCGCCATAATATTGATCGGGTTATACGGGTCGAGATTGGTTTTCAGAGCCTCGGTGATCTGGTCGGTCGCCTGCTGCCAGACGCGGCAGACCTGCTCATACTTGACCTCACCGGAGATATAGCCGAACTGATACTGTTCGTTGAGTCTGTCAACCTTTGCATCGGCTTCTGCGAGAATATCCTTCTTTTCCGGCGGGATGGTTGCGTCGATGACAGCGACCGTCAGACCGGACTTCGTGGAATATTTGTATCCAAGAGCCTTGATGCGGTCCAGCACCTCGGCAGTCATGGTGACGCCGTGGATGCGGATGCAGCGGTCAATGATCTTTGAGAGCACGCCCTTGGAGACAGTCTCGGTGATTTCGAGGTCGAATTCATGCTCCGGATCGGTGCGGGAAACAAAGCCCAGATCCTGCGGAATGATCTCGTTGAAAATCAGCTGACCGACCGTGCAGTTGATGATGCGGGAGACCTTTTTGCCGCCGCTCTCCCTGGTGACGCGCACGCGGATCTTGGAGTGCAGGGTAATGTCATGCTCATCATACGCCATCAGTGCCTCATCGACATCGCGGAAGACCTTGCCCTCGCCGGGTTCGCCGTCCTTGACCATCGTGAGGTAATAGGAGCCGAGGATCATATCCTGTGTCGGCACGGCAACCGGCTTACCGTCGGACGGTTTCAGCAGGTTATTTGCCGCGAGCATCAGGAAGCGTGCCTCTGCCTGTGCCTCTGCGGAAAGCGGGAGGTGGACAGCCATCTGGTCGCCGTCGAAGTCGGCGTTGAATGCGGTACAGACCAGCGGATGCAGCTTCACGGCTCTGCCCTCGACGAGGACCGGCTCAAACGCCTGGATACCCAGACGGTGCAGAGTAGGCGCACGGTTCAGCAGCACCGGATGATCCTTGATGACATGTTCGAGTGCATCCCAGACGTCATCATCCGGACGATCGACCTTCTTGCGGGCACTCTTGATATTTTGGATCTTGCCCATATCGACAAGGCGTTTGAGGATAAACGGCTTGAAGAGTTCGAGTGCCATTTCCTTCGGCAGACCGCACTGATAGATTTTCAGTTCCGGTCCGACGACGATAACGGAACGGCCCGAATAGTCCACGCGCTTACCGAGCAGGTTCTGACGGAAGCGTCCCTGCTTGCCTTTCAGAATATCGGACAGCGATTTGAGCTTTCTGTTGTTGGGACCGGTGACATCCTTGCCGTGTCTGCCGTTGTCGATCAGGGCATCGACGGCTTCTTGCAGCATTCTCGCCTCATTGCGCACGATGATGCTCGGTGCATTGAGTTGCAGCATGCGTTCGAGACGGTTGTTACGGTTGATGACTCTGCGATAGAGGTCATTGAGGTCGGAGGTGGCATATCTGCCGCCGTCGAGCATGACCATCGGGCGAATATCGGGCGGAATGACCGGAAGAACGGTCATGACCATCCATTCAGGGCGGTTATCGGACTGACGGAACGCTTCGAGGATTTCGAGGCGTTTCAGCAGCTTGCCGCGCTTCTGGCTCTTCTGCGCAGTGGATCTGCCGGTGGATTTCTCATCGAGCTTGCGCACTTCGTCTTTGAGCTTTTCGCATGCCATGATGAGATTGTTCTTCCATTCCTCTTCTTCGACATCGACGCAGAACGAGCATTCACGGCAGTTGTGGCCGAGTTCGCAGTTGCGGCAGGCTTCGAGCTGATCTGGTTCGAGGCTGAGCTTGCCGTCCGCGATCATCTGGTCGCGGAATTTATCATAGCGATCCTGGCTGTATTCCTGCAACAGATGCAGAATGGCATCTGCGCCCATTTCAGCCTTAAATTCGTTGGGATATTTTGCCTTAACGGCTTCATACTCCTCCTCAGTCAGCGTCTGCTGTTTGAGCAGGCCGGTCATATACTGACCTTCATGCACCGGATCCGGCTCGCCCGGATCAATGACGATATACTTTGTGAAATAGATGACCGCTTCCAGATCCTTCTGCGAAAGATCACCCAGCACCTGACGGATGCAGGCGGGTGTACGCTTGAAGTACCAGATATGCGCGACCGGAGCCGCCAGTTCGATATGACCCATACGTTCACGGCGGACTTTTGCGCGGGTAATTTCGACGCCGCAGTTGGGGCAGACTCTGCCCTTGAAGCGAACCTTTTTGAATTTGCCGCAGTAGCATTCCCAGTCTTTGGTCGGTCCAAAGATTTTTTCGCAGAACAGACCGCCTTTTTCCGGCTTCTGTGTGCGGTAATTGATGGTTTCCGGACGTTCTACATTTCCGTAGCTCCATTTCCGGATCTGTTCAGGGGACGCCAGACCGATCTTGATGGAATCAAAGGTGGTGAATTCCAAAGCGTTACCTCCTCATCGTCTATATGACTCAAACCGATGCAGTGTCCGTCCCGGCAGAGCAGTCTGCCGGGGGACGGATGTGCATCTGTACAGAAAAATCGTGCCGTTCAGATCTGCTCAGAGATCCTCGTCTTCAAAACCGGCTTCGGTTTCGGAATACGCAGCGGCGTCATCCGGATCCTCGTCGTAGCCGAACGCATCTGCGTCCTCATCGTCGGAGGCATGCATCCGCTCGCCGTGTTCGACCTCAAAGGTTTCGGTATCCTCACCGTACATTGCGGTGCCGTAGCCGGCATCGCCCATGTCAGAATCTTCATAATGCGTAGTATCTGCGATGTTTTCATCGTCGATTTCGCGCTGACCCTGCGGCGGGAGATCGTCATCGAAGGTCTGTTTGAGGTCGATCTCCTGACCGTCCTCATCGAGCACGCGGACATCGAGACCGAGCGACTGCATTTCCTTGATCAGCACCTTGAAGGATTCCGGAATGCCCGGCTTAGGGACATTCTGCCCCTTGACGATTGCCTCATAGGTGTTGACTCTTCCGGTTGTGTCATCCGACTTGACCGTCAGGATTTCTTGCAGCGTATAAGCCGCGCCGTACGCTTCGAGAGCCCAGACTTCCATCTCACCGAAACGCTGACCGCCGAACTGTGCCTTACCGCCGAGCGGCTGCTGTGTGACCAGCGAATACGGGCCGACAGAACGGGCATGAATCTTATCGTCAACGAGGTGATGGAGTTTCAGGTAATACATATAACCGACTGTGACGCGGTTATCGAACTTATCGCCGGTTCTGCCGTCATAGACGGTGAATTTGCCGTCTTCCGAGAGCGGAATGGAGGTGGTGTCGATGACCTTATCCATCGGGCTGAGTGTGAAGTTTTCCTCGGTTTTATCGGCGTTTTTGGCATCATTCTGTTCCTGCGCGAGGCGGAAGCACTGACGAATATCGTCCTCGTGTGCGCCGTCAAATACAGGCGTCATGATATGCCAGCCGAGAGCCTTTGCCGCCATGCCCAGATGCACTTCCAGCACCTGTCCGATGTTCATACGGGACGGAACGCCCAGCGGATTCAGGCAAATATCGAGCGGGGTACCGTCTTCGAGGAACGGCATATCCTCCTCGGGGAGAATGCGGGAGACAACGCCCTTGTTACCGTGGCGACCCGCCATCTTGTCTCCGACGGAGATCTTGCGCTTCTGTGCGATATAGCAGCGGACGATCTCATTGACGCCCGGTCCGAGTTCATCGCAGTTGTCGCGGGTGAAGCGTTTGACATCGACCACGATGCCGGATTCGCCGTGCGGCACTTTGAGAGAATTATCGCGCACCTCGCGCGCCTTCTCACCGAAGATTGCGCGGAGCAGACGCTCCTCCGCAGTCAGCTCCGTCTCGCCCTTCGGCGTGACCTTACCGACCAGAATATCGCCGGCATGGACTTCCGCACCGATGCGGATGATGCCGTCTTCATCGAGGTCTTTGAGGGCATCCTCACCGACGTTCGGGATGTCGCGGGTGATTTCCTCTGCGCCGAGCTTGGTGTCACGGCATTCCAGTTCATACTCTTCGATATGAACGGAGGTAAACACATCTTCACGAACCAGACGCTCATTCAGCAGAACAGCGTCCTCATAGTTATAGCCTTCCCATGTCATGAAGCCGATGAGGGCATTCTTGCCGAGGGAGATTTCGCCGTCGCAGGTTGCAGGGCCGTCCGCGATGACCTGATTTGCCTCGACCTTGTCACCGACTGAGACAATCGGTCTCTGGTTGACGCAGGTACCCTGGTTGCTGCGCTGGAATTTGATCAGCTGATACTTGCGGAGATCGTCCTCCTTGTCGCCGTAGCGGATGACGATTTCGTCCGCACTGACAGATACGACAGTACCCGCTTCCTTTGCGAGCACGCAGACGCCGGAATCGACCGCCGCCTTATACTCCATACCGGTGCCGACGAACGGACGCTCGGTTTTGAGCAGCGGAACAGCCTGACGCTGCATGTTCGAGCCCATGAGGGCGCGGTTTGCGTCATCGTTTTCGAGGAACGGAATCATTGCCGTTGCGACGGAAACGACCATCTTCGGAGACACGTCCATGAAGTCGATCAGCGAGGGATCGCATTCAAGGATCTGATCGCGGTGACGGGCAGTGACACGTTTTCTTGCGAATTTGCCGTCCTCTGTGAGCGGCTCATTCGCCTGTGCGACATAGTAGGTATCCTCGACGTCGGCGGTCATGTAGACAACCTCGTCGGTGATGACGCCGGTCTCCTTGTCCACCTTGCGGTACGGTGCTTCGATGAAGCCGTAGACATTGATGCGGGCGAAGGAAGCCAGATAGGAAATCAGACCGATGTTCGGACCTTCCGGTGTTTCAATCGGGCACATTCTGCCGTAGTGGGAATAGTGAACGTCACGCACCTCGAAACCTGCGCGGTCTCTGGTCAGACCGCCCGGGCCCAGTGCAGAGAGACGGCGTTTGTGTGTCAGCTCTGCGAGCGGGTTGTTCTGGTCCATGAACTGCGACAGCGGAGAGGAGCCGAAGAATTCTTTGATTGCCGCGGTGATCGGGCGGATGTTGACGAGTGCCTGCGGGGTCAGCGTTTCTGCATCCTGTGCTTGGAGGCTCATGCGTTCGCGGATGACGCGCTCCATTCTTGCAAAGCCGATGCGGAACTGATTTTGCAGCAGCTCACCGACCGAACGGATACGGCGGTTGCCGAGGTGGTCGATGTCGTCGATGGTGCCGATACCGTCGCAGAGGTTGCAGAAATAGCTGATGGAAGCAAAAATATCATCGCGGATGATGTGCTTGGGTACGAGCAGTTCGGCATTTGCGCGGATTGCGGTTGCGAGCTTGTCTGCATCGCCGTCCGCCTCATCGAGGATCTCTTTGAGGACTCTTGCCGAGACCTTTTCGTTGATGCCGTAATCCTCGCTGTTGAAATCGGGGATGACAGGTGTGATATACGGCGCGATCTCGACCATGCCGCTGCCGAGGATCTTGACCTCGCGCTCGACGAATTCCGAGATCAGCTCATGCTTTTTCTCATCGACATGCGTCTCGCGGACCTCCGCCTCAACATATGCCTCATAGACGCCTGCCTGTTCGATCTGCTGTGCGAGTGCGGGGGTGATCTTCATGCCGGTATCGGCGAGCAGCTCACCGGTCATAAAGCTGACGACCGGTCTGGACAGCACCTGACCGATCAGGCGCGAGCCGATGCCGAGCTTTTTGTTGTACTTATACCGTCCGAAGCGGCAGAGGTCGTAGCGGTGGGGATCGAAGAAGAGGTTGTTGATCAGAGTTTTCGCACCGTCAACAGTTGCCGGATCGCCGGGGCGGAGCTTTTTGTAGACTTCGAGCAGAGCCTCGTCGATATTCTTCTCCGGATCGTCATCCGTGATGCCCTCTTCCTTTTGCTCAATGGTTGCTTTCAGGCGAGGATCGTCACCGAGCAGTGCGAGGATTTCCTCGTTGGTGCCGATGCCGAGTGCGCGGATGAACTTTGTGATCGGGATTTTGCGGTTTTTATCAATCTTGACCGAGATGACGTCATTGGAATCCATTTCGTATTCCAGCCACGCACCGCGATTCGGGATGACGGTTGTGGTAAAGAGGCTTTTGCCGGACTTATCGCGTGTAAAGTCATAATACACGCCCGGAGAACGCACAAGCTGAGAGACGATGACGCGCTCTGCGCCGTTGATGACGAATGTGCCGCTCTCGGTCATCAGGGGCATATCGCCCATATAGATTTCGCTGCTGGTGACCTCATCTGTCTCCTGATTCCAGAGCCTTGCTCTGACGCGGAGCGGAGCCGCATAGGTGGCGTCGCGCTCTTTGCACTCAGCGATCGTGTATTTAGGGGTGTCGTCAATGCGGTAGTCGATGAAGCTTAATTGGAGATTGCCGGTAAAATCGGTAATCGCAGCGACATCACGGAATACCTCTTGAAGGCCCTCATTCAGAAACCAGTTGTACGAGTTCTTCTGCACCTCAATGAGATTGGGCATCTGCAAAACCTCATTGATCTTGCCGAAGCTCATGCGGGTATTCCTGCCGACGGGAACTTCCTTCGGCGGGATCCATGTCTGCGCTTCGGGATTGGCAGTCTGCAAGCTCATGGGCAAAAACCTCCTGTCTTTTGTATCAGCGTAAGCGGAGCGCAGACACACGGCTGCCGAAAAATTTAGGTTCGGAACTTGACAAAGCCGTCTGATCTGTGCTATACTACGAATGAAAAGAAATGCCGTTTGTGCCTAATCGGGCATTCTACTATTTTAATTCATATAGGGATGTTTGTCAAGCATTTTCTGAAAAAATTGGAGAAACTGCCGTGTTCTGCCGCCTGCGAACACGGCTTTTTTGTTGAAGAGGCGAGAAGCGGGCAATGTGCTGCATTTTGACTGCCCAACTGTCCAACTGCTCAACTGCCAAAAAGTGAAAAGCAGAAAAAGCGGACGCACCCCGCAAAAAAATGCGGGGCGCGTCCTGTATGGAAGTATTATAGGAGCAGGCTGTGGAAGGTGGTCAATCCCGTATCCCGTACTATCGTAATATCGTATTATCGTAATTCTGTGGGACTGACAGACAAAGCGGCAGCGTGCATGTGCAGCCCGTTTGGGCGGAGTATTTCTTCTGCACATGATTTTGCCATCTATATATACATGGTTTTTCACCCCTCAGTTTTTCCGAAAAAACGCAAATTGTCTGAAACTTTGTGCAAATAAACAAAAAGATCGCCTAAAATCGACCGCCGTTTATACTATGCGACAAATCTGGCGAAACGGCGTATTTCTTGACAAAAAATGTGCGGAATGTTATAATGAGAAAACACTAGATCGGCAGGGGGTGAGACTGTGAAAAATGAGCAGAAATGCGAAGAAACCATTCGTACATACTATTCTGCAATTTACCGCTATTGCCTGAAACTGCTGAGGGGAGATGTGGAAGCTGCGGAAGATTGTACGCAAACTGTGTTTTTACTCCTGCATGAAAAGAGAAATGAGCTGGATTTTGGCTCGCGTATCAAGAGCTGGCTGTTTGTTGTCGCGGAGAGAACTGCCAGAGATTATCTTGCGAGGGAACAGCGGAGAAAAGCCGTCATTGCAGGAAACATAGATGATATGGAAAACAGTTTCACAGACCCTTGGAGAGATGCCGAAGAAACCGTGCTGGACTGTCTGACGGAGGAAGAATACCGTCTGGCGGACGCATATTATTCGGCTGCATACGGCAGCCGAAAACAGCTTGCAGAGCAGCTTGGGATGAGCCTTGCGCAGCTTTACAAGAAGGTTTTTGACATCCGGGAGAAGCTGAGGAACGCGGCAGAGGTGCAGTCGGAATCGCAGGGAGATTTTGACGAAAAATCGGAGGACTGATCCTGATTCTTTGTGCAAAAGGACGTTTTTCTTAGGAATGTAAAAAAAGTACCGCCTGTAAAACCATGAATATATAGAGAGGAGTGATCAGAATGGAACGTCAGGAGCTTTTCCAAGCGATCAAAAAAGGAGATGCAGACCGCGAATTTCTCATGGAAATAGAAGAAGCACTGGATAAGGAACTCAGCAAACCGGTCTCCGAACAGGATTTTGATTTGATTGACGATCTGACCCAGACAATTTCGCTGATGGAGCAAACGGATGCGCTGATTGCAAGGAGAACCAGAGCCGGTATTGCACAGCTCGAATATCAGCTTACCCGCAAGCCCGTGCGGAAATGGAAAAAGAGCGTTGTCGCGGCGGGACTCTGCGCGGCGGTCATCGGGCTTTCCTGTATCTGGTCGGCTTCTGCATTCGGCTTAAAAAATCTCCCGTCTGTCTATCAAATATCGGGCGGCAGCATTCAGATTGACATGACGGCACCGTTTGATGCAGAAATCAAAGCTGAGAATATTTATGCCGATGAAATGCGCAGCATATGCGACGAGCAGGGATTCCGGCCGCTGATCCCGTCCTATATCCCGGACGGCTTCGAGCCGACAGACCTTTACGGAACGGCGCAGTACTATGAAACATATCGTACTGTCCGGTTTGATTTCAAATGCAAGGATTCCAAACTGACTCTCATATATTGGGATTATGAGCATGCGGAGGATCTTCCGAAGATGGGAATCCCCTCTGATACTTACAATTTCACGCAGGAGGTTTTCAACGGAACGGTCGTTCATGTCGTAAAAGAAAATAATCAGTATACGGCGGTGTTCCTGATCGGTCAGACGCAGTATCTGCTGTTTACGGACGGTCTGGATTATGATGAAAGCCGGCATGTGCTGGAATCTATGTTTCCATAAACGCCCGTCGAAACCAATAAAAAAGAAGCTCCGGTTTTGTGCATTCGTACAAAATTGGAGCTTTTTTCGTTTTTTGGGGAAAAACTGAGGGGGTAAAAACCATGTATATATAGAGGGGATTGATATTTTGAGATTTGAGAAAGGAGGTGAGAACAATGAAGCAGAGAAAACTTCTGGCATTTGCGTGTGCGTTCTTTTTGATGCTTGTCACCGCCTTGCCGTTTTCCGTGAGTGCAGAGACCGTGAACGAGTCGGAAGCGATTGTAACGAGCATGGGAGAACCGGGCGGAAGCGTTACTGCCACGGGCTTGATTATACTGCACAGCCTGAGCTTTTCTGCCGGAACGGCAAAAGTGTACATCACAGGCAAAACAATCGGATCGGACATCATGGCGAAAATCGGTTTTATTGACATTGAAATTCAGCGGAGCCCGAACGGGTATAACGGCTGGACAACAGTCAGTACACCGAGTGATCTGATTCTGCAAAACACAGCCAGCTATGAAATCAACAAATATCCCATATCGGTGACAGGCGGTTATTATTATCGCGTGCATCTGACGCATTACGCAAAAGAAACCGGATGGTTTTTCCCGGATTCACAGAGCATCACGGTTTATTCCGGTGCGATTTGGGTTCCGGAGAGTTAAAATCATCTGAAAAGAGGGGTCTGAAAAAACAGACGGAGAGAATCAGTGCTCACAAAGGATCCGGCGCGGCTGCTGTATAGCGGTCAGCGGTGTCCGGCTTTGTGAGACAAAGCGTTTGCCCCGCCGGAGGCGGGGCAATTTTTTTTGCTCTCTCGCAACCGGTATAGATATTGTGTGATTTTTGCAGCCATCCGAATAATAAACAGATCATTTCAAAAGAAAAAATGCAGAAACGGCGTTCGCTGAAAAACCGCCAAAACTTTCCGCAAATAAAACAAAGTGCCGCGTTTATACTATTACCACGGCAGCAAAAAAAGAAGCGCACTGCAATCGGGCAGTCGTTTCAGCGTGCTGCCCTACGCGCCAATGCGCAAGAAAAGGAGAAACACACAATGAAGGGTGAATTTACGCAGAAGGGCAAGGAAGCCCTCGAACGCTTTAAGATGGAGTCTGCCAACGAGGTTGGCGTGACCCTGAAACAGGGCTACAACGGCGATCTGACTTCCCGCCAGGCTGGTTCGATCGGCGGTCAGATGGTCAAGAAGATGATCGACGCTTACAAGATGCAGTAATCATCTGAACGGCTGAATAGCTGAACAGCTGAACAGCTGAGTAGCGCAGCGGCTCCGATTCTGTCGGAGCCGCTGTTTTTAATCTTCCAGTTCGATGAGCTGTTCCAGATATGCGTCAAGTGCAGTGCGGATTTTCTCCAAGCGTGTGCAGACAGCCTGCATTTTTGTGTAGTCGCCGAAGACCTCTTCGCGTTCCAAAGATGCGGTCAGAGCCTTTTCCTCGTCTGCAAGAACATCCATTTCCTGTTCGATGCGCCGTTTTTCGGCTCTCTTCCTGGCTTCCGCCGCGCGCTGCTCTTTGGATTTGAATGCTGACTGTGCTTTTTCGGCGGCTTTTTCCGCTTTTCCGGCAGCGATTTCAGCCTGTTCCGCTTCGGTTCTGCGGCGAATCTGCTCCTGATAGGAGGAGAATTTGCCTTTGAATTGATGCAGGGTGCCGTTTTCGAGAATGAGAAGCTGATCAGCAATGCGTTCGAGCAGATAGCGGTCGTGGCTGACGAACAGCACCGTGCCGTCAAATTCTGCGAGAGCCTGTTCGAGGATTTCCTTGGTGGAAAGGTCGAGATGGTTTGTCGGTTCATCGAGCAGCAGCACATTGCCGTGTTCCATCATCAGGATTGCAAAGCAGAGCTTCGCGCGTTCTCCGCCGGAAATCACGCCTGTTTCCTTGAATACATTTTCACCGGTGATGCGCACCTGCCCCAGAAGAGAGCGCACCTCAAAATCGGTGAGCGAGGGATAGCGTCCGTGCAGCTCATCGAAAACGGTTGCAAACGGATCGAGGCTTTCGCTCTCCTGTTCAAAGCAGCCGAGACGGGTACCCGCTGCCCAGCGGACCAGACCCTTGTGCGGGATGATATTGCGCAGCACTTTCAGCAGTGTCGATTTGCCGGCACCGTTTTCCCCGATGATACCGATTTTATCGCCGCGCCGGACATTGAATGAAATGCCGTCCATCAGCGTTTTCTGCATGGCACCGGTTCCGACAGTCAGATCAATATTCTTGACTTCAAGCACATCGAGCGGCGGCGTGACCACATAGGTAAAAGCGAGCTTTGCGGTTTTTGCGGCAGAATACGGGCGGTCGATGCGCTCTATTTTTTCCAGTTGCCTTTCGCGGGATTTTGCAGCTTTTGCCGTGGATGCCCGCACTTTATTGCGTGCGACATAGTCCTCTAATTTAGCGATTTCTTTCTGCTGTGCGTCATATTCCTTTTGTCTGCGGTCTCTTGCCTCTTCGCGCAGACGGGTGAACGCGGAATAATTCCCCTTATATCGGGTCAGTGTGCCGTGTTCCAGCTCACAGATGCTGGTGCAGAGTCTGTCGAGGAAGAAGCGGTCGTGGCTGACGATCAGCAGCGCGCCTTTCCAGCCTTTGAGGTATTCTTCGAGCCAGCCGACCGTCTGAAAATCGAGATGGTTTGTCGGCTCATCGAGAATGAGCAGATCCGGCGCAGAGAGCAGCAGCTTGCAGAGGGCAAGACGGGTTTTTTCGCCGCCGGAAAAGCTGCCGACAGCACGCTGCATGTCATCTTCCGAAAACCCCATTCCATAGAGCACCGTGCGGATGCGCACATCGGTATGATACCCGTCATTGATTTCAAAATACGCAGAGAGACGGGCATATTCATTTGCCTGAAAATCGGTGAGACCGCCGTTCTGCATTTCGGCTTCCAGACCTGCCATCTCCGCTTTGGCGGCAAGCAGTGGCGCAAAGGCATCCTCCATCTCCTCGTGAACGGTTTTTGCGCCGTCCAGACCGGCATTCTGCGCGAGGTAGCCGATGCGCAGACCGGGCATTTTGGCGATCTGCGGATCATCGTGTTCATAGGAATCGGGCAGTTCTTCTTCTGTGAGAATGCGCAGAAAGGTACTTTTGCCGCAGCCGTTGTCACCGACCAGACCGATGCGGTCCTGATTTTCGATCGTCAGTGAAAGTGCGCGCAGTACATGACTGCCGTTATAAAACTTGTGAATTCCGGTACAGGAAATCAGCATGATCATTCTCCTTTGGTGTTCAGCATGGGGTAATATCTCATTATAGCACATTCATGCGGGAAATGCAATATCCAAACGCCGCAGAAGCAGCATGTTTTCCGTGCAGAGCGCATACAATGGAGCGAAAGGGGCGTGTGTGCGGTATGCAGAAAACGGATCCGCCGCTGCGGGATGTGTTTGCGGCGCAGTGGCTGATTGCGGTGCTGATCGGGCTGCTTTTCTGCGGGATGCAGCTGTTTGTGCCGGATGTCTGTGCCGCGATGCTGGACGCGCTTTGGCGCATGGCAGAAGAAAGCCCCGCACTCACAGATCTGCCGGCGTTTCTACTGCATCATTGGCATTTACAGTGCTGAGTGACGCATCTTTGTATGCGCAGTGTGTCGTATCATCGCGAAAAAAATCCCGAAAGCGGAGTGAGAAGCTGCTTTCGGGATTTGTTTTGATTTGTTTGTGACTGCATTCGTTTGACGGCGTTGCTGCCGGACTGCCGGATCAGACGGCAGGAGCGCAGATGCGGCGAAAATGCCTGGATTTTTGTGCGTTCATCGGTTCTGCGGAGAGCATATATCCGGCATTGCGCACCGTGTGGAGCAGTTTGAGGGGGTATCCCTCGTCCACCTTGCGGCGCAGATAGTGGATATACACCGGAATGACTGCGGGGCTTGTCTCTGAAAACGCAGGAGATACATGGCTTTCGATCTGCTGCTGTGTCAGGGCGATATTGGGATTGCTTGCGAGATATTCGAGAATCGCGCATTCCTTGGCAGAGAGCGCGAGACGCTTTCCGCCACGGGTTGCAACATGATGTGCGGCATCGACCGTCAGGTCTGCGATGCAGTACAGTTCTCCCGAAGACGGGGCGGCATTTCTCTGCATTTTGCAGCCGCGGCGATAGGTACGCACCAGACGCCGTACACGAGCCATACACTCTTTCATGTCGAAAGGCTTGATGAGGTAATCATCCGCGCCGCTGTCGAGACCGAGCACTCTGTCTGCAACGGATGTACGGGTGCTGAGCAGCATGACCGGCGTGTCGAGTGCGCGCGTGCGCAGCTCACGCAAAACAGAAACACCGTCCATATCCGGCAGCATCCAGTCCAGCAAAATCGCATCGAACCGCGGTGCATCCAGCAGGCGCAGCGCATCGGTTCCCGTCGCGGTACAAACCGCAGCAAAGCCCTGTGCAGTCAGCTCTGTCCGCAGTGCATCCAGCAGTGCCGTGTTCGGTTCGATCAGTAGAATCTCCATTTGCCTCACTCTTTCTCTGCCGTAGGTGTGCATGTTCATTTCTGTGATTCACAGTATAGCGCGGAAAGATAAAATGAATCTGAAAAAAATTAAACATTTCATCGCAGAGAATCCGGCTGTATGCATCTGCGGATGCGTTATTTGCGCAGCCGCCGTTTAATGCCCAGCATGATCTGTGCGCGTGCGGTTTCTGCGGTTTCCTGATCGGCAGGCGGCGTGTCCGCGAGCGGATAGGAAAGACCGAGTGCGGCATATTTCTGCTTTCCCATATCATGATAGGGCAGCACATCGAGTGCTTTGAGCGTGCGCAGTCCCCCGATGAAATATCCCAGCCGTTCCAGTGCATCGGGAGCATCCGTCAGACCGGGCACGATCACATGCCGGATCCAGAGCGGTACGCCGTGCGCACTGATATGTTCGGCAAAGGCGAGGATATTTTCATTGGAATGACCGGTGATCTTTCTGTGCGTGTCGTCGTCGATGTGCTTGATGTCGAGCATCACAAGATCGGATACATCGAGGAGACGGTCTGCCGCGGCAGGCTTCTGCGGATCAAAGCAGATGCCGGAGGTATCCAGACAGGTGTGAATGTGTTCTGCGTGTGCGAGCGTGAACAGCTCGGTGAGAAACGGCAGTTGCAGCATCGGTTCGCCGCCTGTGCAGGTGATACCGCCGCTGCGGTAAAACGCCTTGTTGCGCCGGTACATGGAAAGCAGTTCCTCTGCGGTGATTTCGGTGCCGGCATTCGGGTTCCATGTGTCAGGATTATGGCAATAGAGGCAGCGCATCGGGCAGCCCTGAAAAAACACCACAAACCGCACGCCCGGACCGTCCACCGTACCGAATGATTCGGTGGAATGAATGAAGCCGGTCATGTAAAATCACTTCCGTCGGCACAGCGGATTGCCAGCCGTTCGGTCTGCGGAATCTTCGTGCAGACTGCCGGTGCATGTTCCCTGAGATAGGCAGAAAAGGCATCAGTCAGCAGCGAGGGATTCACGTTGACTGCGGTGCCTGCGGGCATGCGCAGGGTCAGCCGGATGCCCGCAGCGTTGTTTTCTGCGGCAAGAATCTGTGCATTTTCTTTGAGATTGAGCATTGCCGTGCCGCGCTTTGTTTTCTTTTCGATCAGAATTTCATCCTGCGAGAAGAATGCTTCCCACGCATTGCACAGCATGTCCGGTGTGGTTCCTTCGGCTGCGCGCAGAGTGACGGCATAGTCCGCAAAGGCGATGTCGGTGTGCTTGTGAACCGGTGCTGCCACGCGGAGAATCTGCAAATCGGCAGGCAGGACGGCATTGAGCCGCTGCATTGCCTCCTCCGGCTCCATGTCACCGTCGATGCGGAAATCCATACATTCGCAGCCGCTCTCGCAGCCCAGTGAAAGCGCGAGCGGAAACATCAGATAGGCATGCGGATTGAAGCCCTCGGTGAACCAGATCGGCACCTTTGCACGGCGGAATGCGCGCTGCATACAGCGCATCAGGTCGAGGTGGGAGATGTATTTTGCGCGTCTGCGTTTTTCAAAGGTTGCTCGGACGGGAAGCATGTGACGCAGCTCCTTTCAATGGTGAATGCGGAATGAGTCCGCGCTTTTTATTTCCGACAATGCCCTTTTCAGAAAAGTGTTGATAAGATAAATCAGAATTTGCGCGGAGCCCGCGCTGGCGTTTTCGCGCTTTCAAATAATTGTATGCAACGACGCACATTCCGCGAAGTGCATTTCAATAGAAAAACATGTATCAATCTGTTCTCATATAAACCATCGTAGTTTC
>JAZQNP010000032.1:0-11009 GCA_045627405.1 Oscillospiraceae bacterium
TGTACAGGGAGGTCCGGGGGGACCGCTGTCCCTCCGGCAGGGGTGTGGGGACAGCGTCCCCACAGTATCCCCCGATCACGCCGCGCAAATTCTGATTTAACTGTCACTCTTTACGCCGGCGGCATTGATCGCACGCACCGCAGTCTGTACCGCAGCATGAGCTGCCGCGCTTTTTTCTGCGGATGCACAGCACGACCGCGCCGATTACCGCTGCAACGAGCAGTACACACAGAATAATATCCGCAGGATTCATTCAGCTCACTCCTATCATCAGACCGATCAGATGTACCAGCAATGCCGCGATCCACGCGACTGCGCACTGCCAGATCACAAGTGCTGCCGCCCATTTTCCGCCGAGTTCGCGCTTCACGGCAGCAACGGCAGCGACGCAGGGCGCGTAGAGCAGCGAGAAGACGAGCAAACATGCGGCAGAAAGGGAAGTCATCGCCGCAGTGACACCGCCGTTATAAAGAATTTCAAGCGTAGAAACGACGCTTTCCTTTGCCATAAATCCGCTGACCAGTGCAACCAGCAAGCGCCAGTCTCCCAGACCGACGGGCTTCATGACCGGTGCCAGAACACCCGCAAAGGCTGCAAGAATGCTCATTTCTGCATCGTCAACCAGTGAGAGATGCAGATCAAAGCTTTGCAGGAACCACACGACAACCGTGGCAATGAGGATGACTGAGAACGCGCGTTGCAGAAAGTCCTTTGCCTTTTCCCAGAGAAGTTGTGTGACATTGCGGAATCCGGGCATCCGATAATTGGGCAGCTCCATGACAAACGGCACAGCTTCTCCCTTGAAGAGTGTTCCCTTGTAGAGACAGGCAGCGAGAATGCCGACTGCAATGCCGAGCAGATACAGTCCGATCATGATCAGACCGCCGCGCTTTGGGAAGAATGCATTGACGAAAAACGCGTAGATCGGTAATTTTGCGGTGCAGCTCATAAACGGTGTCAGCAGAATTGTCATTTTTCTGTCGCGGTCGCTGGGCAGCGTGCGGGTAGACATGACCGCAGGAACCGAGCAGCCGAAACCGATTAGCAGCGGCACGATGCTTCTGCCGGAGAGACCGAGCTTGCGCAGCAGCTTATCCATAAAGAATGCCACGCGCGCGATGTAGCCGCTGTCTTCGAGCATGGAGAGGAAGAAAAAGAGCGTCACGATAATGGGCAGAAAGCTCAGCACACTGCCGACGCCGGCGAAGATGCCGTCGATGATCAGCCCGTGGATGACATCGTTGACATCGGCATTCGTGAGCGCGGTGTCGGTCAGCTCGGTTGCCCAGTCGATCGCGGACTCAAAAAGCCCTTGCAGCCACGCTCCGATGACGTTGAATGTCAGCCAGAAGACAAGTCCCATAATCAAGATAAAAGCGGGAATTGCAGTATATTTACCGGTCAGAATGCGGTCGATCCTTCTGCTCCTGATATGCTCCTTGCTTTCGGAGGGCTTTGCGACCGCCGCCTCGCAGACATGCCTGATATAGGAGAAGCGCATATCCGCGATTGCGGCACTTCTGTCCAGACCGCGTTCTTTCTCCATTTGCAGGACGATATGCTCCATTGCATCTTGTTCGTTCTGGTCGAGCGCGAGCTTTGAAAGAACGAGCTGATCGCCCTCAGTTACCTTGCTTGCGGCAAACCGCAGCGGCAGTCCCGCCTGTTCCGCATGATCTTCAATCAGGTGACGGATGCCGTGCAGACATCTGTGAACCGCACCGCCGTGCTCAGCTTTGCTGCAAAAATCGCGGCGGATCGGACATTCCTGATATTTCGCAATGTGGATTGCATGATCGACCAGCTCATCGACACCCTCATTTTTCGCTGCCGAAATCGGTACGACCGGTACGCCGAGCATCTCCTCCATTCTGTTGACGTCGATGCCGCCGCCGTTCGCAGTCAGCTCATCCATCATGTTGAGTGCGACGACGACGGGAATATTCATTTCCAGCAGCTGCATGGTCAGGTTGAGATTGCGTTCGATGTTGGTGACATCGACGATATTGATGATCGCGTGGGGCTTTTCGTCAAGCACAAAATTGCGGGAGACGATTTCCTCGCTGCTGTACGGTGACATCGAGTAGATACCCGGCAGATCGGTGATCTCGGTATCCGGATAGCCCTTGATTGCGCCGCTCTTGCGGTCAACGGTCACGCCCGGAAAGTTGCCGACATGCTGCTTGGAACCGGTCAGACGGTTGAAAAGGGTTGTTTTGCCGCTGTTCTGGTTGCCGACCAGCGCGAACCGCAGCACGGTGCCGTCGGGCAGAGGATGTTCGGTTTCTTTTTCGTGAAAGCGGCCGCCCTCACCAAAGCCTGGATGCGCGGTTCTGATTTTATTCTGTTTCCTCGTTGTCGGATTTTCTGTTTTCGGGGCGGTCACGGGTGAGACTTCGATCTGTTCTGCGTCAGCAAGACGGAGTGTCAGCTCATAGCCGTGCAGCCGCAGTTCGATGGGGTCGCCCATCGGCGCGTATTTGACGACCGTGATTTCCGTGCCGGGGATGATGCCCATATCGAGAAAGTGCTGCCGCAGCGCGCCTTCGCCGCGCAGTGCCTCGACTCTGACTGTTTGTCCGATTTGTGTTTCCTGCAAAGTTGCCATCTGAACCTCCGGGCTGCCGTGATTGCACATTGCTAACAGCCGCAACTGTATCTTACCACAGTCTAAACGGGTTGTCAATATCTAACGAATCTCCGGAGAGAGAATTCGTCGCTTTTGACAAATTCATGTAATCTTGGCTGCCGGCGGACAGGCGTTCTGTCTGTTCGGGCTGAATCCGGAAAATGCAGAAACAAGATACCTCCGACCAAAGGATCGGAGGTATGATTTTGATTACTGATTTTTCAGCATTGTTCCGACGGTGTCATACTCATCGAGGATTTCCTGATCGGGTTTGCCGGTTGCGAGGGATACCGCTACAATCGCGATCAGCGCGCAGATGAAAGCGGGGAGCAGCTCATAGATGCCGAACACACCGCCGATCGGTTTGATGAGGAAGTGCCAGATGAAGACCATTGCACCGCCGACGATCAGACCTGCAATCGCGCCGAACTTATTGGAACGCCGCCAGAAGAGCGCGGTGAGCATCAGCGGACCGAAGGTCGCACCGAATCCTGCCCATGCAAACGATACCACGCGGAAGACGGAGCTGTTCTCATTCCATGCGAGAATGACGCCGAGAACCGCGATTGCGATGAGGACGCAGCGTGCAACAAGCATGGACTGCTTTTCGCTCAGCTTGATGTGGAACACGCCTTTCAGCAGGTTCTCCGACATCGACGAGGATGCAGCGAGGAGCTGTGAATCCGATGTGGACATCGTGCAGGCGAGAATGCCGGCAAAGATCAGACCTGCGAAAACAGAGGCAAGTACGCTGTGCTGTGACAGCACCAGTGCGATTTTCATGATAACGGTCTCACTGTTATCCGTGCCCGCGCCGTAAAGCGTTTCAATCGTGCCGTTGACAGAAAGGCGGTTGCCGATAAAGCCGATGATGATTGCGACCGTCATGGCAATGACAACCCAGATGCTGGCGATGCGGCGGGAGATGCGGATTTTTTTCTCGTTTTCGATTGCCATGAAGCGCAGCAGGATGTGCGGCATACCGAAGTAGCCCAGCCCCCATGCCAGCGTTGATACGATCGGGAGGAAGCCGTAGCTGCTCTGTGAGAAGCTGCCGTCAGCGGAGTCGAATGCGCGGGTGACGGTCATATGCAGATAATCGGGAATGCTTTTCGCGTTGTCCATGACCGCATCCCATCCGCCGGCGGTGCTGACGCCGAAGCAGACGATGATGACCAGCGCGACGGTCATGACGATGCTCTGGATGAGGTCGGTAAAGCTTGCGGCGAGGAAACCGCCCATGCTGGTATATGCGATGATAATGATTGCGCTGACAATCATGGCGGTGTGATAATCCCAGCCAAAGAGCGTGCCGAAGAGCTTACCGCAGGCAGAAAAGCCCGATGCGGTATACGGCACGAAGAAGATCAGAATGATGACTGCCGCAACGCCCATCAGCACATGGCTGTTGTCGTGATAGCGGTCGGAGAAGAAATCGGGAATGGTAATCGAATTGGTTTTCTGCGAATAGACGCGCAGACGCTTTGCAACGAAGAGCCAGTTGAGGTAAGTACCGGCGGCAAGACCGATCGCGGTCCAGCCCGCCTCTGCCGCGCCGCAAAGATATGCGACACCCGGCAGACCCATCAGCAGCCACGAGCTCATGTCAGATGCCTCCGCACTCATTGCGGAGACGAGCGGACCGAGCTTTCTGCCGCCGAGATAGAAGTCGCTGACGTCCTTGTTTTTTCTTGTGAATACAGCACCGATTGCGATCATGCCGATTAAATAGACAATGATCGTGATGAGAATGCCGATGATGTTGCTGTTCATTGGTTGCGTCCTCCTGTGTTTTGTGTTTTTTTATTATGTCTCTGAATAGGGCTGAATCTCCTCGAACACGGCTTTCCCGTCTGTGCTGCGTTCGGAGATATGCACTTGTTCTGCTTTTTTGCGAATGGTCGGTTTACCGTTTGCATCAAGGTAGGTCAGCACGCGCTTCACACCGCCGTGCGGGAAGCTGCCGTCCTCGATCTCCATATTGGCAAAGTCGTGCCGTTCCGGTGCGCTTACAAGGTGTTTGCGCCAATCCGCTGCCAGATTCACATAATCGGTATGCGCACGGAATGCCCATGCGCGGCGCAGGGATTCTGTATTCTTGAATACATCCGGCGCATCATACATCGTGATATGCACCGTGCCGTTTTGGAGTGTCTCATTATTCGCGCAGTCCGTGAAAGTTGACAGCGTTTGCAGCGGCAGATATTTGTCATACGCTTTACCGAACCACATCTCATTTGTACAGCCGAACCACACGCCGTCAAATTCGGCGGTATAGCCTGCGAATTGCCGCTTGTCAATCATCGGCTGCGGCGGCGAGGTATTCATATAGATCAATTTGACCTCGGAGATCTCCGGATGCTCCGCTTTGATCTTCGGAATTGCCTGATTTTCGCCGTCCGAAGTATAGAAATTGAGATAGGAATTCCACGCAGATTCCGCATTCGTGCGCAGTGCTGCCGAGAGAAGCGGGTGCGACTGCGCAAAACGCTGCACAATTTCCTGCACAGTGTCGTACCTGTCATCTTCCAGATGCAGGAAGATGCAGAGAATATCCGTCAACGGCTCATACCGGAAAAACAATCTGTTATGAATGCCGACGTGCGCATCCATGTGCACCGTGTCATCGTGCGAAAGATTCAGACGGAGCTGCTCCCAGAAGGTTTTGCTGCCAAGCCGCCGAAATTGTCGCGCTTTCGGTTTTGAACGGAAGCCGGTCGGCTGAAACAGCATCAGTTCGTGTGCAAACGCGATGATATCGTCTGCGGGAATCTCGCTGCGCGGCAAATATATTACTGCACAAACGCCGTTCATTTAAAACAGCCCTGTGATTTTTCCGTCAGCGGTCACGTCAATGTTTTCGGCAGCAGGCTTTTTGGGCAGTCCGGGCATGGTCATGATGTCGCCGGTCAGTGCGACGAGGAAGCCCGCGCCCGCGGAAACCTTGACATTTTTGACGGTTACGGTGAAATGCTCCGGTGCGCCGAGTTTGTCCTTATCGTCCGTGAAGCTGTACTGTGTTTTTGCCATGCAGACAGGGAGCTTGTCAAATCCGAGAGCCGTGAGCTGTGCGATCTGTTTTTGTGCAGCCGGCAGAATGCTGACGCCGTCGCCGCGGTAGACACGCTTGACGATTGCTTCGATTTTCTCCTCGATTGTGCCGTCCAGTTCATAGGAGAATGTGAAGTCGCCCTCTTCCTCCTCGCAGAGCCGCACGACTTCACGTGCGAGTGCCTCTCCGCCTTCGCCGCCCTTTGCCCAGACATCCGAAAGCACAACATTGACGCCGAGAGCCTTGCATTTTTCGATGATGCAGGCGATTTCCGCATCGGTGTCGGTCGGGAAGCGGTTGATTGCGACGACCGACGGCAGACGGTAGACATTTTTGATATTGTCCACATGCCGCAGCAGATTCGGGAGACCGGCTTCGAGCGCAGCAAGGTTTTCTGTGTTCAGCTCTGTTTTGGCAAGTCCGCCGTGCATTTTCAGCGCACGCACGGTTGCGACGATGACGACTGCCGAGGGTGTCAGCCCTGCCATGCGGCATTTGATGTCGAGGAATTTTTCCGCGCCGAGGTCGGCACCGAAGCCTGCCTCCGTGACGGCGTAATCCCCGAGCTGCATTGCGGTCTTGGTTGCAAGGACGGAGTTGCAGCCGTGTGCGATATTTGCAAACGGTCCGCCGTGTACCAGAGCCGGTGTCCCTTCGAGCGTCTGGACGAGATTGGGCTTCAAGGCATCTTTCAGCAGAGCTGCCATCGCGCCGACGGCGTTGAGGTCGCCGGCAGTGACCGGCTGCTCATCGTAGGTATATGCGACAACGATGCGGGAGAGCCGTTCTTTCAGATCGGTGACCGAGGTTGCAAGGCAGAAGACTGCCATAATCTCGGAAGCGACGGTGATGTCATAGCCGTCCTCACGCGGAACGCCGTTGATCCTGCCGCCGAGCCCGTCGGTGACGTACCGGAGCTGCCGGTCGTTCATATCGACACAGCGTTTCCATGTGATGCGCCGCGGGTCGATGTGCAGCGCGTTGCCCTGATAGATGTGATTGTCCAGCATTGCCGCGAGCAGATTGTTTGCGGCACCGATTGCATGAAAATCGCCGGTGAAGTGCAGGTTGATGTCCTCCATCGGAACAACCTGCGCATAGCCGCCGCCGGCAGCTCCGCCCTTGATGCCGAACACCGGACCGAGCGACGGTTCCCGCAGTGCGACCGTGACGCGCTTGCCGATGCGGTGCAGACCGTCCGCCAGACCGATGGTCGTGCTGGTCTTGCCTTCACCTGCCGGTGTCGGGTTGATTGCAGTGACAAGGATGAGTTTTCCATGATGCGCTGTCTGCGGCAGTCTGGCAAGGTCAATCTTGGCTTTGTATCTGCCGTACTGTTCCAGTGCGTCATCGGGGATGCCGGCAGTCTGCGCGATTTCGGTAATCGGGCGCATCGGAACCGACTGTGCGATTTCAATATCTGTCATTATCAAGTATCCCTCCTGAATCCGGAAAAATATACATTATTAAGAATACCACAGAAAGCGGTGCTTTGTCAAGCAGAATCCGCCGTATCCGGTCAGCGGTCACGGATTTGTAATGGGATCATACATCTCCGGACGGCGGTCGCGGAACAGTCCCCAGTTCAGTTTATCCTGCGCGACGGCATCCAGATCGTAGGTGTGCAGAAGGATTTCCTCCCTGTCGCGGCTTGCCTGCTCTGCGACTGCGCCGGTTTCGGTCGTGAGGAAGGAGGAGCCGTAGAAGCGCAGCGACGAGGTCTGACCGCCGTTTTCACTGCACGGCGCGACGGCTTCTTCTCCGATGCGGTTTGCAGCGATCACGGGCGTGATATTTGCCGCAGCGTGACCGAGCATACAGGTCTGCCAATGCTGCGCACTGTCGGTATCGAGGATCGGCTCCGAGCCGATGGCGGTCGGGAAGAACAGCAGCTCTGCGCCGTTCAGAACAAGACTGCGCGCAGTCTCCGGAAACCACTGATCCCAGCAGATGCCGACACCGATCTGCGCATAGCGCGTTTTCCATGTGCAGAAGCCGGTATTGCCGGGCGAGAAATAAAATTTCTCCTGATAATAATGGTCATCGGGAATGTGCGTTTTGCGGTAGACACCCAGCAGTGCGCCGTCTGCGTCGATGACCGCGCAGGAATTGTAAAGACGGCTGCCGTCGCGTTCGTAGAAGCTCACCGGAAGAACGACAGACAGCTCTGCGGCAAGCTCCATACAGCGTCGGACAGCCGGATTCTCCTCTGTTTTCTGCGCAAATTCGTAATATTCATAGCGGCGTTCCTGACAGAAATACTGCCGTTCAAACAGCTCCGGCAGCAGAATGATCTGTGCGCCGTCAGCAGCTGCTTTGCGGATCGCACGCTCTGCCTTGTCCATGCTCTCGCGGGGATCTTTGCTGCACTGCATCTGCACGGCAGCAGCGGTGACGAGTCTGCTCATTCTATGTTTCCTCCGTTTCGGTGATGTAAAACACAATGCTTCTGAGGGATCACAACAGCTCTGCGTCAATCAGCATTTTGGCGCGGTTATAGGCATTGATCCGCGTGCCGCTGGAATCGGTGTCAATGCTGACGATCTGACCGCCGAGCGTTCGGGCGAGGGAAGAGTAGATTCCGCGTCCGAAGATATGGTTCGGCATGCAGCCGAAGGGCTGCACGGCAAGCACCTTTTTGCAGCCGTGCCGGAGATAGCCCGCAGCTTCCAGCCCGATCAGCCAGCCGTCACCGACCGATGCACCCATGCGGACGGCATCCTGCACCTCGCGTTTGAGTGTGTGCAGCGGCGGCAGTGCGAAAAATCCGGCATCCGTCATAATCTGCACCATTTGCTTTTGCAGCAGTTCCAGCACGCCTCCGACTGCGCGGTAGCCGAGTGCGGCAAGCTCCGGCAGCTTCACAAGCTGTGCGTCAATGTAATACAGCACATACCACGAAAGCCCGTTTGTAAAGCTCTCGCAGCCGGAATCTTCGAGGAATTGAACGATGTCCCAGTTTCCGGTTGCGCAGTATTTGGTATACAGCTCTCCGACGAGCGCGATGCGCTGCTTTTTTTCATTCGTGCGCGGGATTTCGGCAAAGGACTGTGTGATCTGCCGGAACCTGCGCAGCATGGCGGGGAAAGAGAGATTGCGGTTTGCTTGCAGCTCCTCTGCGAGGACGGCAAACCATTTTTGTCTGAGGCGTTCCGTGACGCCTTTTTTTCTTTCATAGGGGCGCACCTGCTGCACGAGCATCATCAGCAGATCACCGTAAAAGAGAGAAAACAGCGCGCGCCAGACCATGACCGGCGTAACCGGCATCTGGTTTTCGCTGTCGATGTGTTTGAGATTGAGCGTCAGGACGCGTGTCTGCGCGAATCCGGCTTTCCGGACCGATTTCCGGAGCAGATCGGTATAGTTGCACCCGCGGCAGGCGTCTCCGACAGTCGGCATCAGCAGTTTTGTGCGTGCGGGGTCATATTGACCGCTCCGAAGGGCATCGACCATCTGCCCGACCATGACCGCAAGGGGGAAGCACATATCATTGTGTGCATACCGCAGCCCCAGCCCGATGACCTCTTCGCCCTGATCCAGGATGACAGGTCGGTAAAACCGTGAGGCAAAGGCATACTGCATCAGCGGGAAATGTGCATCCAGCATTGCTGGGATCAGAAGCGTCTGCTGTGAAGCGTGGGGTTTCATGCTGCGCCTCCTTTCGGATTTTGTCCGCTTTCCGGTTTTATTATAACATGCAGAATCGTAATTGTCAATTCGCATTTGCCGCCGGCAGAAGCGATGCGGCAAATCGGGAATTTTCGCCTTGACAGCAAAGGAAAAGTGTGGTATGATATAAGAGTATATCTATGCCCGCGAATGGGCGGAAAATCACATTGCACGGAGGATCGGAATGAGTATTTTAGACGCGATTATCCAGGGAATTATACAGGGGCTGACGGAGTTTCTTCCCGTGTCCAGTTCGGGACATCTGAAACTCTATCAGGCGATCACGGGGCAGTCAGTGGAAGAGGGAACCTTTCTGCTGGTGATTCTGCATCTCGGTACGCTGGTGGCGGTGTGCATCGCTTTTTGGGATACCATTCTCGCGCTGCTCAAAGCATTTTGCGGGATGATGAAGGACATTTTCACGGGGAAATTCAGGTGGAAGGAGATGGATGCCGACCGCAGGATGCTGGTCATGCTGGTCATCTCACTGGTGCTGCTGGTGCCGTTCTATCTGATCAAGGATATTTTTGAAAACGTGGCTCTGCCGGTGCTTGCGCTGTGCTTTTTGTTTACATCCTGCGAGCTGTTCTTCGCAAGCCGCATCCGCGATACCAAAAAAACGGCAGGCGACATCACGGTAAAGGACGCAATCGTGATCGGCTTATTTCAGTGCGCGGCACTGTTTCCGGGGGTCTCCCGCTCAGGCTCGACGATCAGCGGCGGACTGTTTTCGGGACTGGAAAAGGAAACGGCAGTGCGGTATTCCTTTGTGCTCGGTATCCCGGCGATTCTGGGCGGCTGCCTCTCGGAGCTGCTGGACGTGATGGACGGTACGCTGACGGTCAATGTTCCTGCGGCGATCATCGGCTTCCTTGTGGCAGCCGTGGTCGGCGTGCTGGCAATCAAGCTGGTCAAGTGGCTGATCCGTTCGGATAATTTTATTGTGTTTTCGATCTATACGCTGCTGGTCAGCATCTTCACATTCGGCGTGTTGATTTTTATGAAGTGAGAGGACAGAGAGATTCGAGGTTAGAGAGATGACGCAGAAAAAAAGCACCGGCAGCTCCGGTGCGAAGAAAAAGACAACAAATACGACGCCCCGCAAAACCACGGCAAAACGCATGAATTCCGCGAGCCGGACGAAGAAATCCGCGCCGGCAAAGCAAACCAGACCGATGAACAACCAGTTCTGGTCGGTGATTTTGTTTGCAGCCGGCGTACTGGTTCTGCTTTTGTCGGTGATTCCCGGCGCAAAGGCATGGCTTGTGCTGCACAATGCGCTGCTCGGTCTGTTCGGCGTCGGAATCTTTCTGGTTCCGGTCATTCTCGGCTATACGGGCATTCTGATCGCGCAGGAGAAGAGCCGGGAGGCATCGAGAAGAGCCATCTGGGGCGTTTTGCTGACGGTCATGGCGAGCGCGCTCGTGCAGCTCTTCTTCGGCGGAGAACTGACCGAGTCCGAGACAGCGGGACTGCTTTGGTATGAACGCGTCGTTAAGACGATCAAACTGTTCTGGAAAAACGGTCTTTCGCTGCAAGGCGGCGGTGTGTTTTCCGGCATCGTCGTGATTCCGCTGGTCTGGCTGCTGGACAGTGTCGGCGCGAAGATCATCACCGTGATGCTGACTGTCGTACTGATTCTGCTGCTGACAAATCTCA
>JAZQNP010000033.1:0-41520 GCA_045627405.1 Oscillospiraceae bacterium
CGTGATTGACAACCTGATACTTATCGCCGGTCATCTGAAGGATCACGCACGCAAATTACGGCTTGCGCTCGGTCACTCTAACAGTTGGATTTGCACTTTCCTCAGAGTCGCTGATTCATTTTGAGTTTTGCGGAATCAGGATAATATTATGAATTTATCTAACAGAGTAAGGATTTTATGCGATATTTTTGAAAGGAGCAGAAGGATATAGTGCAGTACGCATAAAAGGCACTGTATTCGTTCACAAAGAGTATGTTTCGTGCGCAACTTTCCCTGATGCTGCATAAAAAGAGCTTTCAGTTTTCGTTTCTTCTGATGCTGTGTATCAGTGCTTTGTATCCGGCGTTTTGTTTTCTGTTTTTGCTTTTGAAGGACCATGTAACTCTGAACGATGACCTCGTATCTGCGATCTCTTGGATCCACAACCCGTCTTTATTTTATTATGGCAACAGTTTTACACCGTACTTATGCTATTTCATCCCGATTATTGTATTGTTTCCGTTTTCGATTTCATACATCGTTGAGAATAAATACAACTACAATTCTGTCTGCATTTCAAGAGGCGGCAAAAGATCGTATCTCATGACAAAGGCTGTGTGCAGTATGCTGGGCGGATTTCTTATTTTTCTGATTCCTTCCTGCATCAATCTGCTCTGGAACTGTCTGATCATGCCGGAATGTTTTGATTTTTATTCAAAGGATGCCTATTATCTGATGCATTATCAGATGAATTTAGGGCTTAATCCGTATTATATCTCTTCCTTTTCGTTTTGGGCATTTTGCCATCCGGTTCTTGATGCGCTGCTCTCCTGTTTTTCCGTTTCTTTATTTGCAGCCGTCTGCGCGCTGATTGTCTATACGATCTCGCTGAACGTAAAGAAATTTGCGTATTTATCTTCATTTCCGCTGGTTGTTTTTTTGCTCGCGCTGCAAAAAACAGAGTATTCCGGCATATTGTCAGATTCTTTCATCGGAGCAGTGGATCCGATTTCGTTTGTATGTGTGGGCTGTGATGAAAGGCAGCATCCCGGCTTTTACCTGCTGTTTCTTGCCATTTGCACAGCGGTTTGCTTCCTGATAATTCATAATAAATCAAAAAAGGATTTGGTTTGATTGAGAAAAGCTTTTTGGATTCCGGTTTTCAGTCTGATTTCAATTTGTGTCGGATGTCTTTCTTGCAGCGAAGCAGCACGCGGACTTGAACCGGATGCGCTTCCTTTCGGCACATACATGACATATTATCTTCTGGCAACGGATTATCTTGAAGAGATCGAGCGCATCCCTGCTTTCTTTGCGATCTTTCCTATTCTTGCATTTCTGTTTTTTAACGGAACGTATCTTTATAATAAATGGAGTGATACCGGCATCTTCATCATCACGCGAAAGAAGCATCGTGTGACGGCATTATTGCAGGATGCACTTCGTTTAGCGGGAATGTCTGTGATCGGAGGCATCATCTATTTATCCGTTCCGCTGCTGTATGCAGGCATCATATTGAAACAGTCATTTGAATGGTATGGCGCGATCGGAATCAAACTGTTCGTAACGACCTTTGCATTGATTTACTGTTTCGCAATGATTCAGAATCTGATCTCCATGATGCACGGAAGCAGCTACGGGATCATCATCGGAACCATCCTTTTTCTGACGCTTGCATCGGCTTCCATGTCCATGCTGCACGGTGTCAATGCAACCGCCCTGAAAATCTTATCATTTGTGATTCCGTTTCTCCCTTTTTACGAAAGTCCGCTGGATCGATTTACGCTCTCTCTGACCGTTCTCAGCTCCGCATTCAGCTGTATCCTCGTCACCGTAATCGGTGCCGTGCTGGTCAAAAGAACGGATATCGGGCTTTCCAATAAGGAGTTTATATAAAGGAGAATTTTTTGTGAATAGATTGTGTGTGAAGAATCTGACAAAAAAACTGAACGGCAGCACTGTTCTGAAATCGGTCAGTTTAGAAATGCAGTCGCAGGAGATCTACGGATTGGTCGGAAAGAACGGTTCGGGGAAAACCATGCTGATCCGGTCGATCGCCGGCTTGATGAAACCGACCGAGGGGGCGGTTACATGGAATGATTCTGAGCTTTACCGGGATATTGATTTCATCCCGAAGCTCGGTGTTGTCATTGAAAATATCAATCTCTATCCGGAGTTTACAGGATTTCAGAACCTGATGTTTCTTGCGAAAATCAACAGAATTTGCGGCAAGGAGGATGTCCGAAAGGCGATTGCGCGCGTCGGGCTGGATCCGGATGATAAACGCATCATCAGAAAATATTCGCTGGGCATGCGGCAAAAAATAGCACTTGCGCAGGCAATCATGGAAAAGCCGGATGTTCTGCTCCTGGATGAACCGACAAACGCACTGGATGAAGCGAGTACAGCCTTGATTCGCGGCATCATAAAAGAAGAAGCCGAGCGCGGTGCGATCGTTCTGATTGCAAGTCATAATCAGGAGGATATTCAGCAGCTTTGTCATACCATTTACCATATGCAGGACGGCGAATTAAATGTAGCAGGAGATACCGTATGAAGAAGTTTATATTAACCTGCTGCCTGATTCTGGTGTTATCGCTGGTTGCAGGATTCTATGCAAAAAATTTGTATCCGGATGCCGGAATTACGGCATCAAATGTTGATACGGTCCAGACAGATATGCTGCTTTTCCCGATTGAGAACGCCCAGATGGCAGAAGATGCGGAGCATGTCATTGCCGAGGGGCGTGCGCGGGCGACTGAGTACGGCCGCCGCTTCTCTGTGATAAAAGTTGCTGTACACGGAATCGCTTTTTGTTCACAAAAAGAAATAATATATGATTGTGATGTGTTGAAGACATTGGAAGGCGATGAAATCAGCAGCGGAACACGCATTCAAATCCATCAGGATCCATTCAAAGGCATCAATTATCAATCCGATGAGGACATGAAAAGTTTTCGGTCATATCTGGAATCAGAAGAATGTGATCCGGCATTGCGCGAAAAGTTAAAAGGCATCAATGTGTTTTATAACAGTTACAAAAGTCCGCTGAAAGCCGGGCATACATATTTGCTCTTTGTCAGCAGTTTTGAAGTGTACAACGATACGTTTTATATCATGATGGATTCTTTCGATTATGCCGAAACAGTCAACAAACCTGTGATTGAGGGACACCTCGCAAGATACTCCGATTATCTTGACAATGAGGTGTATTGTCAGGAGCAGGAAACGATTGATCGCTATAACGAGATTAAGCAAGAGCTGTTCAGCATGTATAGCTGATGTCGGGGGATAGATCCGCTTTGTGGAAATCCTTGTCCAAACGCAGAATGCGGACGTACGGTTTGGCGTTCCCGGCAGTGAAGCAACCGGCAAATCATTGAATATGACAGCTGAATCCGGTCGGCTGTCGATAAGGCTGATTTACAATCAAAACCGGCAGACGCATTCCGGCTCGGAGGTGTCTGCCGGGCTTTTTGCATTCAGTTCAATGCGGATCCGATCTGCATATTTTCCCGCCCTCCCGCATACATCTGTACCAAATTCATATTCAGAGGTGTTACAGATGAAATCTGAACTGAAACGAATTCTCCGCCGCGGCGCACTGATTGTCACACTGACCGCATTTTGCATATCTGGCAGCTATGTCTTTGCGCACAGGCAGTCGGAAGCGGCTGAGTCGGCATCTGTGTCAGCATCGGCGTCTGCGCCGGTCATCGTACTTGACGCCGGGCATGGCGGCATGGACGGCGGCTGTTCGACGGCGGAGGGGATTCCGGAGAAGGGGATCAACCTGAACATTCTGCTGGATCTGCGGGATCTTCTGGAAATATCGGGATACGAGGTGCATGTGACGCGGGATACGGACTGCTCGATTCACGACAAGGGCGTTGAGGGTATCGCAAACCAGAAGAGCTCCGACATGGATAACAGGCTGGCGATTCTGAACGAGCCGGAAAATGCGGTGTGCATATCCATTCACCAGAATCAGTTCACGGATCCGCAGTACAGCGGGGCGCAGATGTTTTATTCGGATACCAATGACCGCAGTGAAAGCCTGGCGCAGATCTTGCAGACGCAGTTTCAGATGATGCTCCAACCGGAGAACAGCCGCGAAATCAAACTGTGCGGGACGGAGCTGTTTCTGTGTTATTACTGCACGCATCCGATGGTGATGGTGGAGTGCGGATTTCTGTCAAATCCGGAGGAAGCCGCACTGCTGACAACGGAGGAATACCAGCACAAGGTCGCATTTACGATCTTTTCGGGGTTACAGCAGTGGCTGGCATCGACAAATCATATATAAGAAAGCACATGCCGTCTGCGGGAAACTGCGGACGGCAGTTTGTTTGGTTGACATTTTGGCGTTGTTCTGTTATAATAGAGGGGAAGAAAGCAGATGGGGATTGGACAAAAAGATACTGAAAGCCTGAAACGGAGGCAAAAAATGAAACAGGAAACCATCGCAGCATTGCAGCAGCTATACAGTGATTCGGCAGTCCCGATCTGTGCGGTGACGCCGCAGTTTCAGCTGCTCTGGAAATCCGATGACCACGCATCCGAACTGCTGCATGAACTGGGGCGGCAGCTCGGCGGAGCAGAGACCACAGAAGAGGTGCCGATTCCGCCGGATCATACCGTCGTGCTGTCATATGTTGTACCGCCGGTGCTGTGCCGGATTGAGGAGCTGAGCGAGGAAGGCGAGCCGTATTTAGTGGTTCGTTTTCAGCCGGCTTCGGAGCAGCGGGTGCTGGATCTGCCGGAGACGCGTGCGCTGCTGCATGCGCAGGTGACGACCGGGCGGCAGGCAGTGATCAGCGTTTTGCAGGCATTCCACAAGATGGAAGAGACCTTGCGGGCAAATCAGATTGCCGCAGATTCGGCAGTTGTGCGGCTGCTGCACGAGGCTTGCTATGCGATGCTGAACCGCGATGCGCGCTGTGACGAGCTGCCCTGGTACGAGACGCTGGGCAATGAAGAGGCGCGTGTCAAATTCGGCAGCATCAACCTCACATCGGAGCTGAGCCGGTTTCTGCACGAGCTGCACGATGTGACGGACGGACTGATCCACATCGAGGCGGCGGACATCGCCTCTGACCTCTTTGCGGAGATGGAGCCGCGGCGATTCCAGTTTGCCATGCTGGCGATGTTTGTGCTGTTGCAGGACGGCAATCCGGAGCGGACGGGCTTTTCGATTTCGGCAAAGAGCGAAGCGGACCGCATTCAGATTGTGCAGACACTGCGGCGGATCGAACCGTCGGAGGAAAATCCGCTGCCGTTTCACAAGCGGACAATGCCGGACGGCACGCTGCTCTCGGAGGATGCGGTGCTGCGCCGTTTCTGCGCGGCATTCGGCGCAAGGTATACGGTGCTGACGAAGCCGGAGGAGATCAGCGGCATTCTGACGCTCCCCGCAGCGAAGCCGCCGAAGACCCGTGCCGAGCTTTGTGCAGGCCTTGCGCGGTACAGCAGCGGCAGATGCACGCTGACGCATGTGATGCTGTCGGCAGTGATTTCCGCAGAATATTTTTATGACGGAGACATCTGAATTCGGCATTTTGCATGAATGCAGGCGGTGCGATTTGGTTGCTTTGCTCTTCATAATTTGTTCATTTTCACTTGACAATCGCGGCAGGATATGGTATACTGAAAGCGGAATACTGGGTGCCGCTGCGCACCGGTAATTTGCTGATTCGAGATGCCGGGCTGAAAAGGGGGATGCCATTATGAAACAGAAGAAAACACAGCCTGCGGGCGCGCTCCGCGGCTTTACATTATTGGAGCTTGTTGTTGTCCTTGCGATCATCGCCATTCTGAGTGCGGTGCTGATTCCGACGACAACGGGCTATCTCAGACGCAGCCGTCTGAACACCGCAAACGCAAACGCGAGAGTGCTGTTCAATTCGATGCAGACGCTCTGTCAGGAGTTTGAATTTGCAGAGCGCGCAACGGCAGCGTCCACATTCTACGGTGACAACAGAACCGGAACGGTCTTTCTGAAATCGGAGAGCCAGCAGATGAATTCCGGTCTGGTGTACGGCAGAATCACAAGTGCTGAGGTGACGAACAGCACAGTCAGTGATACCGATGTTGTCACTGCGCTGAATATGTCAGATAATTCGGATGTTTCTGCGTTCCAGAACCGCCTGCTGCGTCTGTTTGAGGACAGCGGCACGGTGTCGTGGGCGGCGTTCATTGTCGATTATCAGGTCAAGGCGGTCATCTGTGCAGAGAGCGACACCAACCTGTATCTGGGCGCGTATCCGGTCAAGACGACGGAGCGTGACGAATTCGGCACATCTATGGTCGCACTGGACAGAACGGTCATCCATGATTACGCAGAAGCCGCATGGAGCGATACGTTCAGCTAATCCCGATTAGAAAACAAAAAAGCCTGAGAGCGATTGACAGCTCTCAGGCTTCTTTTTATGCTCTGTGATTCTGGTTTTACTGATAGGCTTTCAGTGCATAGATCAGCTCTTCATAGGATTTGACGGGGCATCCGGTACCGGTAAAGCGGTTGAGGCGGACGGTGAGATTGGTGTACTGTCCGTCGATCACGAGCCAATAGTTATTCTCTGCCTGCGGGATAAATTCGAGGCACTGCACAGAACCGTCGGAGAAGCGATAGGTGATCGTGATGGCGGCATCGCCCTCTGGAACAGCGGTGAAATCGGTGTCGGTGATGCGCAGATTGCTGATGGAGCGGTAATAGTTTTCAAACAGCGTTGAGATATTGTCGTCACCGAGCGCGTCAATGTCGGTATCACCGAGCGCGTACTGTCCGTTCTCATAATCGACATAGAGCGTCTCGTGCATGTCATACACATCGCCCATGTCAATTTCAACGGCTTCGAGGTCTTCGATCATGACATCGGAGCAGTAGGGATAAAGATAGGTGATGATGTTGTTCTGCGTGAACGAGACATCGGCTTTTAAGATGCTGAACACCTGCTTGCTCTCGACAAAATAGCCGTATTCGTAGAGGGGATCGGGGAGATCGCCGCCGAACCAGATTTCGCTTTCCATGTCGGAAGTGCCATAGGTACCGCGCACAAACAGCTTGGTGTGCGGCTGATCGAGTCCGTACTGCGCGAGATCGGAGGGATTCTCCTCCACAAAGGAAGCGACCTTCACGCGTACGAGCGTGTCCATGAGGTTGTCGATATTGGCTTTGAGGAGTGTCATACCGGCGGGGTCGAGCAGATTCCATGACGCATCGGCATTGCGCAGCAATTCGAGGATCACATTGCCGTCGCGTTCGAGCTTATAGTATTCGATCTCGGTGCTGTATGTGTCGAAGAGGAATGTGTTTTTGATGGTATCCTTGGAGAGGCAGAAGTAAGAGCCGGAGGTATAGTCGATGGTATAGACATCGTTTGAGCCGCCGACCATCACATAGTAGGCATCGTAGGTGGGGGTGTTGTTGCCGACATAGAGGACATAGGGGTCGTCATCGCCGGTTTCGGAGGTGTAGACCTGAATGGTGACAGGATTGTCAAAGCCGTAGATCGAGGGGTTTTCGCAGTCGAATGCGACGGTTTTCTGTGACGAGAGCGAGCAGAAATAGTTGCAGACGGCGGAGATGGCATAGGTGTTGATGTGGAACTGCTCCGTGCTGACAAGCTGCCAGACGGCGTTCTGCGCATCCCAGTCGAAGGCAAAATGCCCGTCCTCATTGTCGATGGTAATGCGTTTTGTGAGGGAGCCGTCGAACGAGAACAGCACTTTTGCAGCCCCGATATTGGCTTCCTCCTCTTTTTTCTTTGTGAAATGGTCAACGACGAAGAAGACGGCAGTCAGCACGACGGCTGCCGCGCCCAGCGCGATGACAAGGCGGAGCTGTTTCATGCGTCCTTCCTCCTCAGCCAGACGACGATACCGGCGGCAGCGACAAGCACAGGCAGCGCGATGAAGAGTGCGATCATGCCGCTTGCCTCCTCGGAGCTGTTGATGTTGAGGCTGTCGTAGGTTTTCGCCTTGTTTTCGATGTTCATATCAATATCGCTGTCATACATCCATGTGATCGTCGTGAGGAAGAGGTTGAGCGGATTGATATAGAACGCACTTGCGACGCCCTCATCGGTGATGATCTCCGCGGAGCCGAAGACGACCATTTTGGAGTAATTGCGCAGCGAGTCGATGGAATACATCGAGAGGGTGAGAATCTGTCCCTCCACGCGGTCATTGTCCTGATAGGTGCCGCCGCAGGGGTCGGCGTAGGCAGTGCTCTGCGTCTGGATGAGCGTATCCAGCGCGCAGGTGGAGAAATTGCTGCCGTAGACCTGATAGAAGCTGCGCGATGCCGGCATATAGGTCGGAATGGAGTTATCGGTCATCAGAGCGGAGGTGAGGTCCTCTTCGGAGTCCTCGGAGGCTTCGACGAGATCGGCAAGGAAGATGGAGTGATCCTTGGAGTAGTATCTGCCCGAATCGGTTTCTCCGACGGTATCGTAGTCCATGCCGATGCAGTAGCCGAGCATGAGGCGTTCGAGGTTTGTGTAGTTCAGCTCCGCGCTGTTGGGCGAGAGGAAGAGCGCGAGATGTCCGCCCTTTTCGGTGAAGGCGAGGAGCTTGTCATATTCATCCTCAGTAATGTCGTACTGCGGAGCAGCGGCGACAACGATGCAGGCATCATCGGGGACGCTTTCGGCGTTGAGCAGATTGAGCGTCGCCGTGCCGTAGTTATAGTTGCCGAGGTTTGCGGTGAGCTGCGAGAGGTGATCGAACGCGACCTCCCCGTGTCCTTCGAGGAAATAGACCGTCGGCTGCACGCCATTGATGACGCTGTACAGATAGCTGGTGATATAGTTTTCGCCGCGGAATTCCGCGCTGACGACATTGCCGTCGGAGTCGGTCTCATAGACATACATCATCGTGGACGGAAGACGCTTGACATTGCTGCCGTAGATGAAGATGGTGTCATAGTCGCTGAGATTATAGATGCCGTTTGGATTGATGCTGCTTGCAAGCTCGGGGTCGGCATCGGGATCGACCGCCTTGAAGTTGAAGCAGTCGTGTGCGTCATAGGCGAGGACGGTGCGGTAGAACGCGAGCAGTTCGAGCGAATTTGCGACCTCCTCCAAATCACCGAAGAAGTAGACATCGACCGTGATATTCTGTCTGTCGAGCTCATCGAGATAGTTTTCCGTGGTGTCGGTCAGCGTATAGAGGCTGTTCGGCGTCATGTCGATGTAGGCATTGAGCCGGTCAAAGATCAGATTGAGCGGAATCGCAATCGCCAGCACAAGCGCGGCAAGGATCCACGCGACGGCAGTATAGCGTTTGTTTTTGCTGTTTACAGAAGTATTCAACGTGCATCCCTCCTTATCCGCGGCTCCAACGCCGTTTTTCGATGAGAATGATGGTCCAGACCAGCACGACGGCAGCAATGGAGAGGAAGAAGACCATATCTCCGATGCTGAACAGTCCCTGCGAGAAGCCGGCGAACCGCGCCTCTGTCGAGAACCATGTAAAGACCTTTGCGACCGCAGGAATCGACTGAATCAGTGCGGTCGAGGTGAAGTTGTCCAGGAACAGGACGACAATCATGGCTGCTTCGCCCAGCACTGCGGCGATGATGGGATTGTCGGTCAGAGCGGAGCAGAACATTCCGATGGAGATGCAGACCATGCCCCAGAGCAGAAAGCCGATATAGCCGCAGATCAGGGAAGAGAGGATGACCGTGCCGTTGAGAAACGCGATCAGCGGGAAGACGAGCGAGAGCATCATCATCATGAGAAATACCGTGACCACAGCGAAAAACTTTGCCAGCACGACCTGTGCGACGGTGATCGGCGCAGAGAGCCAGAGCGTCTCGGTGTGCGATTTGCGCTCTTCGGCAAAGGTGCGCATCGTCAGCAGCGGGATCATGAAGATGAAATAGAAGAAGTTGTTGTAAAAGACCTCAGAGAACGAAAATTTCAGAACATTGCTGTCCATATTGGAGATGCCGCTGATGAAGCTCAGCGAAAAGACCATCAGGAACAGTGCGCTGACGATGTAGGCAAACGGTGAATAAAAGTAGGACTGCACTTCTTTTTTGTAGAGTGAAAACATCAGGCATCCTCCTCCTTTTCGTCGCTGCCGGCATCCTGCGCCGGTGCAGCAGCCTTGGCGGCTTCCTCCGCTTCGCGCTCGGCGTCCATTCTTCTGCCCAGCTCTTCAAACGCCTCATCTCTCGATTGCTTCTGCGACGAGGCAGTGAGCTTGACGAAGACATCTTCGAGCGAGACGCGCACCGCAGCGATTTCCAGCACCATGCAGTCGCCGGAGAGCAGAGCTGCCATCAGCGGCTTGCGCACTTCATCGGAATCGACCTTCACGGTGAAGGCGTTGACCCCCGCGTCCTCATACTCCACAGAGACGATCTCCTGCACGCCCTTTGTACTATTTATAATATTCGTGACCTTTGTGATCTCACCCTCGACTTTGAGTTTGAGCTGCTTTTCGGAGGTGAGGCTGTTTTCGAGGTTCGCGATGGTATCCACCGCGCGGATCTGCCCTTTGTTGATGATGACGACGCGCTCACAGACGGCAGTGACCTCCGCGAGGATATGCGTCGAGAAGATGATGGTGTGATCCTGTGCAAGCTCGCGGATGAGCTTTCTGACCTCCGCAACCTGTGTCGGGTCCAGACCGACCGTCGGCTCATCGAGGATGAGGAATTTCGGCGCACCGAGGAGAGCCTGCGCAAAGCCGACGCCCTGACGGTAGCCCTTGGAGAGGTTGCCGATGACGCGCTTCTGCACATCGGTAATCCGGAGGCGTTCCATCGCTTTTTCGACCTGGCTTTTGCGGTCGGCGCGTTTGACGCCTTTGAGGCCGGCAGCGAACATCAGATATTCGCGCACACGCATTTCCGGATAGACCGGCGGCAGCTCGGGCAGATAGCCGATTCTGCGCTTGACCTCCATCGGGTCTTTGGAGATGTCGTATCCGTCTACCAGCACCGTGCCGGAGGTAGAGGGCAGACAGCCGGTAATCATGTTCATGGTCGTGGATTTTCCGGCACCGTTTGGACCGAGGAAGCCCAGCACCTCGTGGTCGTTGACGGTGAACGAAATATCCTGTACGGCGGGGTGACTGCCGTAATATTTCGTCAGATTATTGATTTCAACCATAGCAGTAGGAGTCCCTCCTTTTTCGAGACAGCATATATAGATATTATCGCAGATAAATATGGACGGATTATGAACAAACGCTGTCGTATCTATGAACATCAGGGCAAAAAGTCCGATTATGGATAGGATAACAAAGAAATGTGCAGGAAATGTGTCAGATTTCGGAAAGGCGGGAGAAGATTTCGGTTTTCAGATCCGCAGGGGCGAGGCGGAGCCGTGCAAAATAATACCATATGAAGTGCGGACGAATACTGTGCCGCCGGCGAGGAAATGCCGTATCTGCGCGCCCCTTGCCTATTCGTCAGGCTGCACAAAAACGGACGGCTGAATTTGGTAAAGCATCCAAAAAGTGTGCGCAACCGGTGCCATTTTTGCGCAAACCCTTGACAAATAACGGCAGAATTACTATAATGAAAACAGGAACTGTATTATGTACTTGGCATAGCTATGCGCAGTTGGAACGTGAAACAGCAGTTTCTGCTCAGCCGGAAGAACGGATGCCGGGCTGATGCGGAACGATGTTCGGCGGACATGCGCAGGCACGGGTATGCTGTGCGGATGCAGTTAAACGGACAAAGCTGCATGCACGGGTGCGGCGTTGTCAGAAGCGATCACATTCCGGCTGCTTCACGGGTACCGTGCAAAGAGAAGCAGAACAACAATTCTTACGAGAGGGGAAAAAAGAATGCAATTCAAGAAGAACAGAGCGATCCTCGCTGCCGTCGTTGCGGCAGCAATGGCATCCACCGCGCTGATGTCCGTCACTGCATCCGCTGCCGGAACTCGTACCAAGGCAGAGAAATACGGCGACGAGACCTATGCGCAGCGTTATCTGTCGCTGTATGACGATGTCATCACCAACGGTCAGCAGAACGGCTACCTCAGCTCCAAGAACGTCGCGTCGGGCGGCTTCGGCATCCCGTATCACGCAGTGGAGGAGTGCATCTGCGAGGCTCCTGACTACGGTCATGAGACCACATCCGAGGCAATGTCCTACATCGTATGGATCGCAGCGATGGAAGACAACATCACCAAGAATGCAGGCGTTTCGGGCGTGAGCTCGTCGAGCGACCTCGCAAAGGCTTGGAAGACACTGGAAGCAATGATTCCTTCCGCAAGCGTCCAGAACGGCTTCTGGTCCAAGAGCGAACTGAGCGCGCAGGTTGCGAAGGAATATCCGGAAGGACCGGAGAACTATCCGTCTGAGGGCAACTCCGGCAACGTCGGTAAGAACCCGCTCCATTCCTATTTCACATCCGCATATTCGTCCAGAGGCGGCGAGTATCTGCTGCACTGGCTGGCTGACGTCGATGACTGGTATGGCTTCGGCGGTTCCGGCAGAGGCGAGCTCGGTACCTTTACATTCATCAACACCTTCCAGCGCGGCGATCAGGAATCCTGCTTCGAGACGATTCCGCATCCGTCGATCGAAACGCTGCAATACGGCAACCCGAATCAGGGCATGAAGTTTGCGTTCCAGGCATCCACTGCGAAGTCCTGGTCGTTCACCAACGCGCCTGACGCAGAAGACCGTGCAATCCAGGCGGTCTATGCTGCAAACCGCTGGGGCGTCGGCAACTCCTCCGTTTCTGCAAATGCTGCGGAAATGGGCGACGAGTGCCGCAACAACATGTTCGATAAGTACTATAAGACCATCGCTGCAAACACCACATACGACACCGATTCTTCCGGCGGCGGCTTGCAGGGTCAGCACTATCTGATGTCCTGGTACACCGGATGGGGCGGCGCAGCAGACGGCTCCTGGGCATGGCAGATCGGCTGCTCGCACAGCCACTCCTTCTACCAGAACCCGCTCGCAGCTTACGGTCTGCTGTATGACAGCGCGCTGAGCAGCGGCATGAAGGCAACCGACGCAAAGAAGGACTACACCACCTCCTTGCAGCGTCAGCTCGAATTCTACCTGTGGCTGCAATCTGCACAGGGTCCGTTCGCGGGCGGTGCAACCAACAGCTACAACGGCAGATATGAGGCATATCCGTCCGGCATCTCCACTTTCTATGAGATGGCATATTTGGAGCATCCGGTCTATGCAGACCCGGGTTCCAACTACTGGACCGGTAACCAGTTCTGGGAGACCCAGCGTCTGGCAGAGCTGTACTATGTCGTCAAGACCGACGGCGACGCATCCAACGGCGCGATTAAGGCAGGCGGCATGTCCATCGAGAAGACCCTCGAAACACTGCTTGACAAGTGGGTCAGCTTCTTTGTCGAGAACACTGAGATCGACGCAAACGGCGACTTCCAGGTTCCGTCCAACCTCAGCTGGTCCGGCCAGCCGGCAACATGGACCGGTACATACAGTGCATCCGCTAACAGCGGTCTGACCTGCTCTGTCACCGGCTACGGCAACACCGACCTCGGCTGCGCAAACTCGCTGGCAAACACGCTGATCTACTATGCTAAGGCAAAGGGCGTTGAGGCTTCCGGCGTTGTCGAAGAAGGCACGAAGCTGGAAGAGAAGGCTCTCTATGTCGCACAGCAGCTGATGGATCGCTCCTGGGAGAACGGCAGAGATGACATCGGTCTGTCCAGAACCGAGCACAACGGCTCGCTGGCGCGTCTGTTCGCACAGGAAGTCTATGTCCCGTCTGGTTCTTCCGGCACCTATCCGTACGGCTACACCGTTTCCAGCGGTGCAACCTTCTCTTCGATCCGTCCGATGTATGAAGACGGCCCGCTCAACGGCGGCACTGACTTCTATGCACAGCTGAAAGCTGCATATGAGACGGACGTCAAGAACGGTGCAAAGTGGTCCAACAACTACGGCGCAAGTGATGCACAGGGCAAGGCGGAGCTGGAAAGCTTCACCACTGTTGCTTCTGTTGATCTGAACTACCACAGATTCTGGCACGTCGGTGACGTTTTGATGGCTCTCGGTACCATGTATGAGCTGTATCCGGATGTCACACCTTCCACTGTGGAGTCGGATACTGAGACCGACTGGGGCAATGCAGACTGCTCTACCGGTGCTACCTATGCAGACCGCGTAACGCTTGCTGATGCTGTTCTTATGGCAAAGGCAGTCGGCGGCGGCTCTACACTCAGCACACAGGGCAGACTGAATGCGGATGTCGAATTCGACGGCACCCTCAACTCGACTGACCTCAACAAGCTGCTGGGTTATATCGGCGGTAAGGTTGCATATTCCGATTTCGGAAAGGTCACTATGAGCTGATCGAAACAAACAGGATACGAAAGCACCCGGTTCACACAGAATCGGGTGCTTTTGCGTAAAAGAAAGAGAAAATCCGGCAAATCCCCTTGATTTTCCGAGAAAATTATGGTATACTATATAGATGGATTATCAGCATCTGCCAAAAGCGGACAGATGCGGAAAGAGGGAAGAAAATGCCAAGAAGTATGACCGGATACGGCAGAGCGCAGCAGATGATCGGTGAACGGGATGTGCTGGTCGAGATTCGTGCCGTCAATCACCGTTACTACGAATTTTCCGCGCGTGTTCCGCGATCCTGCATGTATTTGGAGGAGAAGCTGAAAGGGCTGCTCAACGGCAGAATTGCACGCGGAAAGACCGAGGTTTCGGTGACGATCACAAAGCCAGACGGCAAGGATGCCCGCATTGTCGTCAACCGCGGCATCGCAGAAGGGTACATCAACGCGCTGCGGACGCTGAACTCCGATCTCGGAGAGTACGGCGATGTCTGGCTGGACGATGATCTGCGGCTGTCCTCGCTGCTGCGGCTGCCGGATGTCTTCACGGTGACAAAGGAACAGGATGACGAAGCGGCGGTCTGGGAAGCGGTGTCTGCGGTCGCGGAGGCGGCGTTGGCGTCGTTTCTGGCTATGCGGGAGACAGAGGGCATGCGGCTTGCGGAGGATTTGACCGGCAAGCTCGGCGGGCTGGAAGACATGCTCCTGCAAATTGAAGCGATTGAGCCGGGCGTCGCGGAAGCGTACAGGGCGCGGCTGCTGGCAAAGCTGACCGAGCTGCTGGGGGACACCAATATCGACGAGCAGCGGATTCTGACCGAAACTGCCGTATTTGCGGAAAAAACTGCCATCGACGAGGAAACCGTGCGGCTGCACAGCCACATTGCCCAGTTCAGGGAGCTGCTCGCGGCAGTGGAACCCGTCGGCAGAAAGCTGGATTTTCTGGTGCAGGAGATGAACCGCGAGGTCAATACCATCGGCCCCAAGGCGCAGGATCTGCGCATCACAAGGCTGGTTGTGGATATGAAATCCGAGATTGAAAAGATTCGCGAGCAGATTCAGAACATTGAGTAATACCGAAAGGAGAGACACCGGATGCGGCTCATTAACATCGGATTTGGCAATATGATCTCATCGGTGCGTCTGGTGACGATTGTCAGTCCGGATTCGGCACCGATCAAGCGCATTGTGCAGGATGCACGCGACCGCGGCAGACTGATTGATGCGACCTACGGCAGACGAACCCGCGCGGTCATCGTCATGGACAGCGATCATGTGATTCTTTCCGCGATTCAGCCGGAAACCATCGCAGCGCGGCTCGGCGGCAGTGCTGCGGCAGCGGAGGAGGAACAGGAAGATGCGTAAAGGAATGCTGATTGTGCTTTCGGGACCCTCCGGCTGCGGCAAGGGTACGCTGGTGGCGGAGATCCTGAAACAACGGGAGGACTGCACGGTATCCGTCTCCGCGACGACGCGTGCGCCGCGGGAGGGCGAGATCCATGATGTGCATTATCATTTTCTCACGCAGGAGCAGTTTGACAAATTGGCAGAGGAGGATCGCTTCCTCGAATATGCCGGGTATACGGGGCATTCGTACGGCACGCTTCGTTCCGAGGTGGAGCAGCTTCGCGAAACCGGCAAGCATGTGATTCTGGAAATTGATGTGCAGGGCGCGGTTCAGGTTCGTGCGCAGTGTCCGGAAGCTGTGATGGTGTTCACGATTCCGCCGTCGATGGAAGAGCTGGAACGCCGGCTGCGGACGCGCGGCACGGAAACCGATGAAGTCATTGCAAAACGTATTGCGCGGGCGGCAGAGGAGCTTCCGCTGGCATCGTATTACGATTATATCATTCTGAATGATGATTTGCAGACTGCGACAGAGGATTTCGGCGCGATGCTGCGCGCGGAGTCGCTGAAACCTGCAAATCAGTACGAAAAGATAGGAGAGATGTTATCATGTTAAGACCGTCCATGTATCAGATCATCGGAAAGAACGAAAGCTATTATTCGCTGGTCATCGGCGTTGCCAAGCGCGCAAGAGAAATCGCAGACCAGCATGTCAAGGAAAAGGAAGAGGCAAAGGCAGCAGCAGAACGCCGCGCCAAGCAGAACGGCGAGCAGAAAATCCGTCTGGATGACAGGATGATGAAGATGGTCGTGCTGGAAGAGAATCCGGTCAAGACTGCCGTGGATGAATTTGCTGCCGGCAAGTATCATCTGGGAGACCTGAACGAAGGCTCTGCGGACTGATGGAGACAAAACGCGGTCGGGGAACCGTCGTGCAGGTCGCGCTCGATGCGGCGTCATGGGGGTATGACCGGCTGTACACCTACGCAGTGCCTGCGTCGGTGAGTCACACCGCCAACGCTGCCAACGTCGTTAACGCCGTCAACGCCGTCCGCGCAGGCATGCGGGTCGCCGTGCCGTTTGGCAAGGGCAACCGCCGCCGCATCGCAATGGTCCTCTCGGTCGAAGATATGCCGGAGCATCCGCAGTATGCCGTCAAGCCGATTGCAACAGTGCTGGACAGTGAACCGGTTCTGACAGAGGAGCTGCGGATGCTGGTGAACTGGCTGCATGAGCATACGTTCTGCACATGGTATGATGCCGTGCGTGCAGTGCTGCCGGGGGGCATGCAGCTAAGGCTGGAAGAGCGGTATGTGCTTCTGGCTCCGCCGGAAGGCGTGACACTGACGCAGGAGGAGCAGAATCTTCTTACGTTGCTGCATGCGGCACAGGGAAAAGAATGGAACGCGCTGCTGCAAAGTGAGGGCAATCCGGAGAAGCAGAAGGTTCTGGATGCGCTGGAACAAAAGGGCTGTCTTGCGGCAGCGGCAGAGGGCAGACAGCGCATCACAGACAGCGTGCAGAAGACGGTGCGGCTGTCTGCTGCTTTTTTCTCGGATGAAACGGTTTTCCGGCTGACCCCGAAGCAGCAGGCGGTCTTGCAGGTGTTGCAGGAGCATGATACGGCTCTGACGGTCAGGGAGTGCGCCTATTATGCAGGCGTGTCGGAGGGCGTGGTCAGAACGCTGATCAAAATCGGCATCGCGGAGCTGTATGCGGCAGAATCGCTGCGCGTGCCGCGGGATGCCGTCGCAACCGTTTCGCCGGAGGACACGGTGCTGTCCCCGCAGCAGCAGGCGGCATATGATGCCGTCGCGGAATCGGTGCTGGCGAAACAGGCGGCGGCGTTTTTGCTGTACGGCGTCACCGGCAGCGGAAAGACGGCGGTCTTTGAGCAGCTTATCGCGCTGACGCTCAGACAGAAACGGCAGGTATTGCTGCTGATTCCGGAGATTTCTCTGACACCGCAGGTCGTGCAGTATTTCCAGTCGCGCTTCGGCAATCGGGTCGCGCTGATTCACAGCGGGCTTTCCCTGCGGCAGCGCAGAGATACCGATAAGCTGATCCGCCGCGGGGAAATTGACATCGTCATCGGAACGCGCAGTGCGGTATTCGCACCGCTGCCGGACATCGGGCTGCTGATTCTGGATGAAGAGGGAGAGCATTCCTACAAATCCGATCAGTCGCCGCGGTATCATGCGGCGGAGGTCGCAAGGGTGCGCTGCAAGCATCATAATGCGGCACTGGTGCTGGCATCGGCAACGCCCTCGCTGGATAGCATGTATCTGGCAGATCGCGGCGTCTATCAGCTTTTGCGGATGCCGGAGCGTTACAATCAGGCACCGCTGCCGGCAGTGACAGTCGCGGACATGAACGAGGAGCGGATGAACGGAAACGGCAGTCCGTTTTCACTGGCACTTGCCGACGCGCTGCGGGATAATCTGGCACGCGGAGAACAGAGCATTCTGCTGCTGAACCGCCGCGGCTACCACACCTTGCTGCAATGCAAGCACTGCTATGAGCCGCTCTACTGCCCGAACTGTTCGGTGCCGATGACATATCATAAGGCGAACGGCAGTCTGCTCTGTCACTACTGCGGACATGTGCAGCCGCCGGAGGAAAGATGCCCCAAATGCGGACAGACCGGTATGCGGCAGATGGGCTTCGGCACGCAAAAGCTCGAAGAGGAATTGCAGGCACTGCTGCCGGATGCGCGGATCCTGCGGATGGATGCCGACACGACCATGACCCGCACGGCGTATGAGACCGGATTTCAGGCGTTTGCACGCGGAGAGTATGACATCCTCTGCGGCACACAGATGATCGGCAAGGGGCTGGATTTCCCCAATGTGACGCTGGTGGGCGTTCTGTCGGTGGATAAGGCTCTGTTTTCCGGCGATTACCGCAGCTATGAGCGTACCTTTTCGTTGATTACACAGGTCGTCGGACGGGGCGGACGCGGCAGCAAAGAGGGGCGTGCGATCTTGCAGACCTATCTGCCCGATCACTATGTGCTGCATCTTGCTGCGGAGCAGGATTATGACCGCTTTTATGAAGAGGAGCTTTCGCTGCGCAGGGCAATGCTCTTTCCGCCGGTTTGCGACCTCTGTGTGATCGGATTCTCCGGCACCTTCGAGGAAAATGTGCAGAAAGCTGCGGCACGCTTTACGCAGATCATTGGGGAGACGATTGCGCGGACAAAGCTGAAATTGCCGCTGCGCGTGCTGGGACCGGTCGCTGCAAGCTACGGCAGACTGAACGGCAAATACCGGATGCGCGTGCTGCTCAAATGCAAAAACACCGCAGAGATGCGAAAATTCATCCGCAGTCTGCTGGAACAGGCACATGCGGACAAGTCGTTTGCCGGCGTGTATGTCTATGCGGACATGAACGGAGACTGCGGCGTTTGAGAAAGGACAAATAGGATGGCAAAAAAACAACCGCGCTTTCTGGTGGGATATTCCCAAACGCTGACAGGAACCACACAGGTGCTGATTGACCTTGCGACGGGCGTGAATTATCTGTATCACCGCGACGGAAACGGCGGGGGAGGCCTCTGTGTGCTGGTGGATGACGCGGGGCTTCCGGTCGTGACGCCGCCGGAGATGCTTCCGCCGTATCAGGGGGGATAAACAGTGAAAATCGTGCGTTTGACAAAGAAGCAGATTGCCGTGCGGGTGATTCTGCTGACGGTGCTGCTGCTCGGCGGATATTTGCTGCTGTGCGTTCGCGCATGTCCGACATGGAAACCGGCAGAGGTAACACTGAAAATCGAGCAGGAACGCGAAAATCCGTATATCGACCCCAGCGGCATGACGCAGGAAACGCGCATTCTGCCGCCGGAGGGATATACCCGCACAGAGGCGGCGGACGGGAGCTTTCTCTCGTTCATGCGGCAGCAGCCGGTCTATGAAAACGGCAGCATGATTTATGTCTATGACGGCAGATATGCCTCGAATGCGAACGCGGCAGCGGTCTATGCGATGACGGTCGGCGCAGAGGGCTATCAGCAGTGTGCAGACAGCATCATCCGGATGTGGAGCGAGTATTTCTATTCCACCGGACAGGCCGACCGCATTGCATTTCATCTCAGCAACGGCGATCTCTGCGATTACGAAAGCTGGCGCAGCGGAAAGCGCGTGCTGGCAATCGGGGGACTGTCATGGCAGATGAAGCTCAAAGGGTATGACGATTCCGAGCAGCAGTTTCACAATTATCTGGTGACGGTCATGCGCTATGCCGGCACGCTCTCGCTCGAAGCGGAGTCACAGCCGATTGCCGCTGCGGACGCACATGCAGGCGATCTGTTCTGTCACGGCGGCACGCCCGGTCATGCGGTGCTGATTGTCGATGAGGCGGTGAATGAAGCAGGAGAGCGGTGCTTTCTGCTGGCGCAGGGGATGATTCCCGCGCAGAGCTTTCACATTCTCACCGGATACGGCGATGCACAGAGTCCGTGGTATACGCAGGAGCAGCTCTCCGAGGAGACGGTGCGTCTTGCAGGATATACGTTTTCCGGCGATGCACTGCGCCGCTGGAACGGCGGATTTGATTCGTAAAGGAGAAACACAATGGCAATTCGCAATATTGTAAAAGACGGCGATCCGGTACTGGCAAAGAAATGCAGACCGGTCGAGCAGTTTGACGACAAGCTCGCACAGCTCATCGACGACATGATCGACACGCTGAAAAAATCCGGCGGTGTCGGACTCGCAGCTCCGCAGGTCGGCATCCTCCGCAGAGTCTTCATCATGATGCTCGAAGAGGACGGCGAGGTGATCGAGGCGGTCAATCCTGAAATCGTCAAAGTCAGCGGCAAGGTGCGCGACGTCGAGGGCTGCCTCTCGGTGCCGAACCGCTGGGGCTATGTCACACGCCCGAAAACGGCGGTGCTGCGCGCTTATAACCGCAAGGGCGAACCCTATGAGCTGAAACTCAAAGACCTCGGTGCGCGCTGTGCCTGCCACGAAAATGACCATCTCGACGGGCATCTCTTCCTCGAACTCGTTGAGGAATTCGTCGAGCCGGAACAGGAATCGCAGGACAACAAATCAAATCGGAGAAAGTGACCGAAGATGAAGATTGTGTTTATGGGAACGCCGGTGTTTTCGGTGCCGACGCTGCAAGCCCTCTGTGATGACGGACATACCGTGCAGGCGGTGTTCACGCAGCCGGACCGTCCCGCAGGCAGAGGAAAAAAGCTGCGCCCGTCCCCTGTGAAGCAGGAGGCGGAGGATCTCGATATTCCGGTGTATCAGCCGCAGTCGCTGCGCAAGGGCGAGGACGCTGCCGAAGCCATGCGCGTGCTGCAAGAGCTTTCGCCGGAGCTGATCGTCGTGATCGCCTACGGGCAGATTCTGCCGAAGGAGATTCTGGAACTGCCGAAATACGGCTGCATCAATCTCCATGCCTCCGTGCTGCCGCGCTGGCGCGGTGCGGCTCCGATTCAGCGGGCGATTCTTGCCGGCGACGGGGAAACGGGCGTGACGGCAATGCAGATGGCAGAGGGACTGGATACCGGCGATATGCTGCATGTGCTGAAAACGCAGATCACACCGGAGGAAACTGCCGATTCGCTGCATGACCGGCTCTCTGAAATGGCGGCGCAGACACTCCGTGAAACACTTGTCATGCTGCAAGACGGCTCGCTGACTGCAACCCCGCAGGACGATGCAGCAGCATGCACCGCGGCAAAGATCACAAAAGACATGAGCCTGCTGGATTTTCAGCAGCCGGCACAGACGGTTGACCGCACGGTGCGTGCCGTGACCGGTGCTGCTATGCTGAACGGCAGACGCCTGAAACTGCATGCCTGCGTGATGACACAGGAGCGCTCGGGTCTGCGGGCAGGAACCGTGCTGAATCCGGAGACGCTGACCTTTGTCTGCGGAGACGGCAGATGCGTCAGACCGACTGTCATTCAGGCGGAAGGCTCCCGCGCAATGCCCGTTTCCGATTTTCTGCGCGGATTTCATGTCCGCCTCGGTGACAGATTCAAACCGGTGGAATGATGTATGATCTCCCGCCGTTCTGCATACAATTTCGATAAGTCGGGAGTTGAACGGCATGATTGAGAGATGCTCTGAGGGACCGCCGTCCCTCCGGCAGGGGTGTGGGTGACTTGACGTTTGCGAAGCAAACTCAACCGCGCAAGCGTGAGCGTCCCCACAGTGTTCCCCCCGATCACGCTGTGCAACGCTCGGTTTATCGGGATTCTGAAAAAAGGAGGAAACAGCAAATGAACGGATATTACGCGACCTACGGGCTTGTCATTCTCTCGCTCGTCATCTCCGTTGCGGCATCGCTGTATGTGAAGGCAGCCTTCCGCAAATACAGCAAAATTCGCAATGACCGCGGCATCACGGGCGCGGAGGCGGCACGGCAGATGCTGCTCGATCACGGCATTACCCATGTGACCATTGAGCCGATTGCCGGCAGCCTGACCGATCACTATGACCCGACAACCAACACCATCCGCCTCTCGCAGGACGTCTATGCCTCAGACAGTGTGGCAGCGGTCGGTGTGGCAATGCACGAGGCAGGACATGCTGTGCAGTACGCAACAGGCTATTCTCCGGTGATCCTGCGCAATGCAATCGTAAAATCGACGAATATTTCCTCGTGGATTTCCTATATTCTCGTGCTGCTGGGGCTGTGGTTCAGCTCGTACAATCTCCTGACGGCGGGCATCATCTTCTTCCTCGCGGTGATCTTCTTCCAGCTTGTCACGCTGCCGGTGGAATTCAACGCCAGCGGCAGAGCCGTCCGGACGCTGCGGGACACCATGCTCCTCAGCGACACCGAGCGAAAGGGTGCAGCAGCCGTGCTGCGTGCGGCGGCGATGACCTATGTGGCAGCGGTTGTTACCTCGCTCTTGCAGCTTCTGCGTCTGCTGCTGATTCGCGGGAACCGGCGCAGATGAACGGGCTTGCACCGCGTCTGCTCTGCGCAAAAACCCTTCTGCGCGCAGAAAAAAACAACAGCTACGGCAATCTCGCACTGCATGGTGCGCTGCTTCACGCCGAACGCGCGGAGGAGCTGGATGCACGGGATAAGGCTCTGTGTACGGCGGTGTTTCAGGGCGTGACCGAGCGGCGGCTGACACTCGATGTCTGTATCGCGGCACATGCAAAACGCCGTCCCGAACAGCTCGATGCGGAGGTGCGCCTTGTGCTGCGCTGCGGCATCTATGAGCTGCTGTATCTGCACACGCCGGAGGCTGCGGCGGTCAATCTCTGGACGGAATGCGTTAAGAAGCTGCGCAAAACCAGTGCGGCAGGTATGGTCAATGCAGTGCTGCGCGGCTTTCTCCGCGGCGGCAAAACCGTGCCGCTGCCCGATGACCCGCAGCAGGCAATGTCCGTGCGGTACTCCGTGCCGCTGCCGCTGATTTCTCAGCTCCTGCGCGATTATGACGAAGATACCGTGACCGCGTTCCTTGCCGATGCTGCTGAGGTGCCGCCGATTTATGTGCGGCGCAATCCGCTTTTTCTTTCGGAGGCGGAATTCCTGACGCGCGTGCCGGCGGAAAAGATCACGGCAGTGCCGGGGGCGTACATGTTGCAGCGCGGGGGACATCTCCCAGATGACGGGGAACAGAACGGCGACGCACTGTTTCATGTGCAGGATCTGGCGTCGCAGCTCTGCTGTCTCGCGCTCGACCCGCAGCCGGGTGAAACGATCCTCGATGTCTGTGCCGCACCCGGCGGAAAGACCTTTACCATCGCGGAATTGATGGGAGACGAGGGGCATGTGTATGCTTATGATCTGCATGAGACACGCGTGAGGCTCATTGCAGAGGGCGCGAAACGCCTCGGACTGCGCTGCATTTCTGCACAGACAGGGGATGCCAGAAAAGCGGAAAAAGCCCGTGCAGACCGCATTCTCTGCGATGTGCCGTGTTCGGGGTACGGGGTCATCCGCAGAAAAGCCGAGATTCGCTACAAATCGCCGGACGAAACAAAAGAGCTTCCCGCGTTGCAGCTTGCGATATTGGAGGCTGCGGCGGCATCGCTGAAACCCGGCGGTGTGCTGGTATATTCGACCTGCACGGTACTCAAACGGGAAAATGAGGAAGTTGTGCGGAGATTTCTTGATCTGCACAGCGATTTTCAGCCGGAGAAGCCGTGGCAGGGGAATCCGGAGCTGACTGCCCTGACGCCCTTTGCGCAGGAGATGACCACGCTGTTTCCCTCGATGCTGCATTCTGACGGGTTTTTCATCGCAAAGCTGCGAAAGAGCGGCAGCAGCGCGGAATGAAAAAAGTTTTGTGAAAGTTTTGTGAAAAGTTGCTCGCTGACGTGCAACTTTCAGCCTGTTTTGCGCTATTAGCAGAGGGGCATCTGCACGGTGTGAAAGCGGGGGAACAGCATGAAAGACCGGACAATCCGGCACAAAGCAAATCAGCGGAACGGAAAGCAAATCAAATCAAACCAAAGCAAAAAAAGCAACCGGAAGCAAATGGAAGCAAACAAAGCAAATGCTTCTTTTGCTTCGTAAAGTAAGCAAATGAAGCTGATAATGATAATGTAGATGATAATGATAATGTAAATGAGAATGAGAATGTAACTGAGACTGAGGATGCAGGAAACGGACAATTCGCAGGAGGTGATTCATACGGAAAAAACAGATATTTTCAGCCTCCTGCCGGAGCAGCTCACCGCTGAGATCCGCGCAATGGGTGCGCCCGGTTTCCGCGCAAAACAGATCTTTCACTGGCTCCATGTGCGGCGTGTCTTTGACTTTGCACAGATGACGGATTTATCTAAACAATTTCAGGCGCAGCTCGCAGAACGATTTTATGTAAATATGCCAAAAATTACGCAAACACTTGCATCTGATGCCGATGATACTGTAAAATATCTGTGTAGGCTCTCTGACGGAAATCTCGTCGAAACGGTGCGAATGGTGTATCATCACGGCGTCACTGCCTGCATTTCGACACAGGTCGGCTGCAAGATGGGCTGTACGTTCTGTGCATCGGCTCCGCTGGGCTTTGTCCGCAACCTGACCCCCTCGGAAATGCTCGGCCAGATTTATGCGGCAGATGCGGCTTTTCCGGAGGCAGAACGCATCTCCGGCGTCGTCCTCATGGGCATCGGTGAGCCGCTTGACAATTACGACAATGTGATGCAGTTTCTAAGGCTGCTCTCCTGCGAGAGCGGACGCAATCTCAGCCTGCGGCATGTCTCGCTCTCGACCTGCGGCATCGTCCCGCGGATTTATGAGCTTGCGGAGGAACAGCTCCCGCTGACGCTCTCTGTTTCGCTCCACGCCGCCGAGAATGACCGGCGCAGCGAACTGATGCCCGTCAACCGCAGATACCCCCTTGACGAACTGCTCACTGCCTGCGGCGCGTATTTCCGCAGAACGGGCAGGCGCGTGACTTTTGAATATGCGGTCATCGCCGGACAGAACGATTCGCCGGAGATGGCAAAGGCACTCGCAGACCGGCTCAGACCGGTGTTCCCAAAGCAGCGTCCCCATGTCAATCTCATTCCGGTCAATCCGGTGCAGGGGACAGGCTACTGCGCGGGCAGTGCCGTGAAATTTCAGAGGATGCTGGAACAGTACGGCATCAATGCGACGGTGCGCCGCACGCTGGGCGAGGACATTCAGGCTGCCTGCGGTCAGCTTCGGCGCGATACAATCGAATCGGCAACATGAGAAGAGAAAGTGTGGTGAGCGGCATTGAGAGCGTATCAGGGCTGTGACATCGGCAAGGTGCGTACGGAAAATCAGGATTCCATCCGGGCGGAGGCGTTTCCGGACGGCGTGCTGGCATTTGTCTGCGACGGCATGGGCGGCATGAAAAACGGCAGTGCCGCAAGCAAAATCGCCATCGCGGCAGCGGAGGAGTGTTTCCGCGCTGCTTATGCGCCGGGCATGTCCGCAGAGGAGATCTGTGACCTGCTGCGCAAATGTGCTGCCGATGCAAACCAGAAGGTCTATCAGGCTGCCGTACACAGTGCAGTGCCGAGCAGAATGGGTACCACGCTGGTCGGTGCCTTTGCAAGAGACGATGTCTGCTGCCTTGTCAATGTCGGGGATTCGCGGGCATATCTCATCCGGCAAGAGGGCAGCGCGAGACAGCTCACAACCGATCACACCGTCGTGCAACTCCTCTACGAAAAGGGTGTCATCACCGCAGATATGCGTGCCACGCACGAGCGGAGAAATGAACTGATGCGGGCAATCGGCGTGACGGCGAGGGTGCTTGCCGATACCCAGAGCTTCCCGCTTTCTGAGGACGAGCAGCTTCTGCTCTGTTCCGACGGGTTCTACGGCATGGTGGACGAGGAGAAGATCGCGGAGATTGTGCGCAGTGCGCCGCCGCAGCAGGTGCCGGAGCGTTGCATTCAGGCAGCAAACGACGCGGGCGGCAAGGACAATATTTCCGTGATTCTGCTGACGAGTAGCTGAGAATAGAATGCAAATATACACTTTGCGGAATTCCGCGATTTGTTTGATAATATAAGCCGGTACGGAGGTTTGAGATGGAAAAAGATCGCAACGACAAGAACATCGGAAAGAAGCTGGACGGGCGTTACGAAATCCTCGAACGCATCGGAGAGGGCGGCATGGCGGATGTCTACCGCGCAACCGATGTGGTGGACAACAAGACCGTCGCCGTGAAGATTCTGAAACGGGAATTTGCCGAGAACGAGGAGTTTCTGCGCAGATTTCGCAACGAATCCAAGGCGATCGCCCTGCTGAATCACCCCAATATCGTCAAAATCTTTGACGTCGGGTTCTCGGACCGGATTCAGTTTATCGTAATGGAGTATATCGACGGCAACACGCTGAATGAGTACATGGAGCTGCAAGGACAGCTCGATTGGAGAGATGCCGTCCACTACATTCTTCAAATCCTGCGCGCACTCCAACATGCGCACAGCAAGGGCATCGTACACCGCGATATTAAGCCGCAGAATATCATGATGCTGCAAGACGGCACGATCAAGGTCATGGACTTCGGCATCGCAAAATTTGCGCGCGAGGACGGCAAAACCGGCACCGATAAGGCAATCGGCACCGTCCACTATATCAGCCCTGAGCAGGCACGCGGCGGCACGACCGATGCAAAGAGCGATATTTATTCCGTCGGCGTGATGTTCTATGAGATGCTGACCGGCAAAAAGCCCTTTGATACCGACAACCCCGTGAGCATCGCCGTCATGCACATGCAGGCGGAGGTGCCGCAGCCGCATACCGTGCGTCCGGATATTCAGGTCGGGCTGGAAGAGATCATCCTCAAATCCATGCAGAAGGACCCCAAGAACCGCTATCAGACTGCGCGTGATATGATGGATGACATCGAGACCTTCAAGGAGGATCCCGATGTGGTCTTCGGCTATTTCCCGGAGATCGCAGGCAGAGCCGGCGGCGCGAAGAGCGCGGACAGCATCCTCACAGAGGACGCAGACGACAAGACCAAAACCCGCGCCTATACACCGGTCAATGAGCCGGAGGACGCGCTGCTTTCGCAGGAATCGGGCAGCTATGACGGCGAGGACGGAGATGACGAGGACGAATATGAGGAGGAGGAAGAGGCAAAATCCCTCTTTGTGCCGATTCTCAGCGCGGTCATCATTGTGGTCATTGTCGTGGCGGCAGTCTTCTTTGCAAGCCTGATCCTCGATGCGATGAACCGCGCACGCGGCGAACAGACCCTCGAAGAAATGGCAATGCCGAACCTGATTAACATGGACTATCAGGAGGCACAGCTGCAATACGGCGACCAGATTCAGATTGTCGTCGTCAGCACCGAGTATTCCGATTATGAGATCGACAAGATTTTCGATCAGGACATCGCAGCAGGCAATGCCGTCACAAGAGGCGAGCGCGTAGAGGTCAAGGTCAGCCTTGGTGCCAGAAAGGTGACGCTTCCCGATCTCACCGGCTGGGATTATACCACTGCCGAGGGCTCGCTGCAAAATCTCGGTGTGACGGTCGATCCGCGCTACACCTATAACGATGAGGTCGAAGAGGGCAAGGTCATCTCGACGGATCCGCAGGGCCCGATTGAGGTCGATCCCAAGTCCTATGTCATCGTGTTCATCAGCCGCGGCAAGAACAAGAATACCGTTCCGGTTCCGAATTTCATCGGACAGGACTGGGAGGTCGCAAACGCGACGGCGGAAAGCCTCGGCATCGTCCTCGAAAAGAAAGAAGTCAACGACACCTCCGCAGCAGGCACGGTGCTGCACCAGAGCATCAAGGCGACGGAGGAGGTCACAGAGGGTACGGTCGTGACGCTCGATGTCTCCAACGGCATTCCGGAGCCGAAGAATGTCAATGTCCCGATTCAGATTCCGGCGGATGCGGCAGGCAGCTTCCACATCACGCTCTATGAGGCAGGCATCGTCGCCGTGCAGGGCGCGTCGTTCAATGTCGCCTATGCAAACGGCAGCACCTATGTCACCGTCAGCGGCAACGGCACAAAGGATTTCCTGATGACGCTGACCAACGATACTAACGGTGCCAGCGCGACGGTCGGCACCTACCGCGTCAATTTCGACACCCAGAGCGTCAGCGCGGTCAGCGCGGATGTCCCTGCGGCATTTGATGCAGTCGGCGGCATCGTCACCACCACAACCACTGTTTCGACGGAGGCAACCACTACAACCACGTCGAAAGTCTGGTGGACACCGACATCGTCATCCACCGACGACGCAGGAACGACCACGACCACCACGACCACTGCGGCATCTGCCGCAGCGTCAGACAACACATGATGGACGGACTGATTATCAAAGCAGTCGGGGGACTTTACACGGTAGAGTCCCCCGAAGGTGTATTTGCCTGCAAGGCACGCGGCATCTTCCGCAGACAGGGCATTTCTCCCTGTGCCGGCGACCGTGTCCGCTTTGCCGATGACTGCATCACCGAAATCCTGCCGCGGCGCAATCTGCTGATCCGTCCGCCGCTTGCAAATCTCGATCAGCTTCTGTTTGTGCTTTCGGTGCGCGAGCCTGCACCGAATCTGCTGCTGCTCGACCGGTTTCTTGCCGTCTGCGTCTATAAGCAGATTCAGCCGATGCTTGTCTTTACAAAGCTCGATCTTGCCGATGCTGCCGTTGCCGAACGCTATGCCGCGCTCTATCGCAAAACGGGCTTCCCGATCCTGTTTGCCGATTATCGTGAATGCGGCGCGGGTGTCGATGCCGTGCGGGATGCGCTGAAAGGGAAAATCAGCGCGTTTACGGGAAATTCCGGTGTCGGGAAATCGACGCTGCTCAATGCGGTGGCACCGGGCTTGCAGCTTGAAACTGCGGACATCAGCAAAAAGCTCGGCAGAGGCAGACACACCACGCGTGATACGGTGCTGTATACGCTGGAAAACGGCGGGAAAGTTGCCGACACGCCGGGGTTTTCGACCTTTGAGACCGAGAGCTATGCGCAGATTGCGGCGGAGGAGCTGCCGGACTGTTTTCCGGAGATCGCCGCCGTGGAGGAGCCGTGCCGCTATGCCGACTGCCGGCATCTGCGGGAACCGGGCTGCAAGGTTCGGGAGGCGGTCGCAAGCGGGGAGATTCCAAAGAGCCGCTATGAGAGCTATGCGGCAATGCTCTCTGAAATCCAGCAGCGCAGGCTGTATTGAGGACATGCGATGAATCGAAATGATATTTGTGTGATTTTTGCCGGCGGTCCCGAAGCGGGGCTGCCGTGTCTGCCCGTGCCGGAAGGAGCCTATGTCATCTGTGCGGACAGCGGGCTGCATCTTGCAGAGAAGCTCATGCAGACGCCCGATCTCGTGCTGGGGGATTTTGATTCGCTCGGTGCGGTGCCGGAGCAGCTTCCGCATCTGACGGTGCCGGTCGAAAAGGATGACACCGATACGATGTTGGCGGCGCGTGTCGCGCTGGAAAAGGGCTTTCGCGATGTGCGGATTTACGGGGCATTCGGCGGCAGGCTGGACCATACGCTTGCGAATGTGCAGACGCTGGAATTTCTGCTGGATGCGGGCGCAGATGCCATGCTGGTCGGCGTGCGTGACATCGCGCAGATGCTCCCTGCCGGAGCCGTGCGGCGGTATGAACGGAGAGCCGGATGGTCGCTGTCGCTGTTCTCGTGGTCGGAGCGATGCACGGGCGTCACGGTGCAGGGGACGCAGTATCCCCTCGAAAAAGGCACGCTGACACGCGGCTTTCCGCTCGGCGTCAGCAACAAGATCACAGAAGAAGCGGCGGAGATTTCCTGTGAGAGCGGATTGCTGCTTGTGGTCTGCTCGCGGCTGTAACCATTTTTCCCGTCGGTGCATATCCTATCACAAAGGAGGGATGCGCCATGAAAGTGGTCGTGATGAAGAGTCCGCGCCTGCTCGCCGGTATCCTGCGGCTGGTGTTCCGTATCAAGCGCGAAACGCCCGATGCGGACTGATATGTGTACGGGTACATCGGGGGCGGCTGCTGTGGGGACGCACGCCGAATCAGGATTTATCAGCATCATTGAGAGATGTTTTGAGGACTCTCACGCTCCGCGGTTGAGTTTGCGATGCAAACATCAAGCCCTCAAACTCCCGCTGAGGGGATAGCGATCCCCTCAGACTCCCCTATATAAAAATTGCCGTCTCCCATACGGGAGACGACAATTTTTTGTACAGGGAGGTCCGGAGGGACCGCCGTCCCTCCGGCAGGGGGGTGGGGGCGGCGTCCCCACAATAACCCGGACAATGCCGTCTCATACGAGCACTTTACGGATCAGGAGAATGCGGCTTGGACTTCCTTGATTTTGCCGCAGGAGAGGCGGCCTTCGGGGCAGATGCCGGTGACATAACAGCTCGGACCCATGAGCCGGAACAGCTCCGGCGACTGTTTCCGCAGCTCCATGAGCAGCTCCACGGCACACGCACGGATCTCCCACTGTGCGCGGTTACAGGTACGCAGTGCAAAGAAATGCTGCAACTCTCTGCCGTTCATGCTGCACATCACATCGAGCTGATTGCCTGCCAGCGCGAAATACTGCACCGCAGAGACCGGCAGACCCGCAGAGAGCAGGCTCCGCAGCACCTCGGTATTTTCCGCATAGGCACGCTGATACAGCGAAAGAGCCTCTGCATTTTCGGCGACCGTCGGCGGAATCAGATATGTATTTTTCAGCACTGCCTGAATGATCTGCGGCACCAGCACACTCTGCATTCTGTGCCGCACCAGATGGGTCACTGCCGCCAGTGAGAGATTTCGCACGGTGAAGTTTGCCTGCACCAGTTCCAGCTCACGCGGGCGTTCTCCCAGCACGATGTCTCTGAGCGTCAGCTCCGTCTGCGGCAGAATCATGCCGTTTGCGCCGGCTGCACCGCAGATGATCTGCTCCGGCTCCGGTGTGACAACATGCAGCACCGATGCCGCCTGTGCAGGGGTCGGCTCCGGAATCTCCGGCAGCGTCTGCGGCAGCGCGTAGCGCGTTTTGTCCGCACGGTACCGCTTCTCCGCGCTGTCGAGCAAATGCGGGAAATACTGCTCAAACTGCGCTTTCAGCGACTCGCCCAGCGCGACCAGCTCCGGAAAAGCAGAGCCGCGTCCCCAGAGCATCGCAGAGATCATGTGCATCAGCTCGCGGGCATTGAGCGTGCAGTAGAAATTGCTGCGGAAGCAATACGGCAGCACAAAGCGCGCATCCTCTTTCGGAATCCCCAGTTCCAGCAGATCGGCATACACCTTGAACAGCGCGTCCATATGCGCGCCGAACCGCGCAGAGAGGCTCTCCGGCAGGGCGGGGATATAGCAGCCCGTATTCGTGAAATCCACATATCTGCGCGACTGCACAGTGAACGATGCCAGCCGGAATTCGATGACAAACTCCTCGACACAGACCGACACGCTGTCAAATGCAACCGTGAATACGGCGTGTTCGATCAGCGACTGATGCCCCGATGCGACAACCTTTTCAATCAGCGCACCGTTGTTTTCCTTCTCCTTGGAGCGTTCGTAGATCTCCATTGCCGTTCCCTGCGTGGTGGAGATGCGTCCCGCAGAGGCACAGACCGTTTCTCCGGCTGACGATGCCGCGATGATTGTTGCAGACGCTTTGTTCATGACAGTTCCTTTCCCATTCCCTTGACAATTCAGACGAAATGTGATACAATAGAGAAAAAGAGGATGCCTGCATTGCAGGACGGCAACTCCGTCCGGCAGACGGTTCTCCTCCGGTACATGGCTAGGGAACTAACCGATACCTTTGGCTGAGGGGCGGTTAGTTCCTCTTGTATCTGGCGTCAAGTAAGATAAGAAACGTCATAAACAGCAGAAAAAGCTGTATCACATCCGATGTATCCATCATGACAACCACCTCCCGTTCATAATTCCTGTGAATTATGCACCGGAGGTCTGCTCCCGTTTCCGGGTGCCGAAGCGAACCGCCTACCGTTTTTATGCAGACATCCGTGTTTATTATAATACGGATGTCCTTTTTTGTCAAGGAATGAAAAAGCGGCACATGGGTACCGCTCTTTTCATATTTGCGTGATTATTTAACCGGAACGACCCAGCCGAACGGATCTTCCAGCTTGCCCCACTGGATGCCGGTCATTGTGTCGTAGATCTTCTGGGAGATCGGTCCGATCTTGTTGTCGTTGATCGTCATGATCTTGTCGCCCCATTTCAGATGTCCGACCGGAGAGATGACCGCTGCGGTACCGGTGCCGAACACTTCATTCAGCTTGCCTGCGTCATACGCATCTGCCAGCTCCTGAATCGTGATGCGGCGTTCGGAAACCTTCATGCCCCAGCTCTTGGTCAGTTCCAGCACGGACTTTCTGGTGATGCCCGGCAGAATCGAGCCTTGCAGCTCCGGCGTGACAATCTCGCCGTCGATGACGAACATGATGTTCATGGCACCGACCTCTTCAATATACTTCTGCTCGACGCCGTCCAGCCAGAGCACCTGAGAATAGCCCTCCTTGTGCGCCTCGTCCTGACCGATCAGGGAAGCTGCGTAGTTGCCGCCGGTCTTGGTGTAGCCCATGCCGCCGCGCACCGCACGGACGTACTTGGATTCCACATAGATCTTGACCGGATCCAGACCGGAAGCATAGTATGCACCCGACGGCGACAGGATGATGATGAACATATACTCATCGCCGGGCTTCACGCCGAGGAACGGATCCACTGCGATGATGAACGGACGGATATACAGCGATGCGCCGTCGATATGCGGCACCCAGTCCTTCTCGACTTTCAGAAGCTCCGTCAGCCCTTCCATTGCCATGTCAACCGGCAGCTCCGGAATGACCAGACGCGAGTTCGAGCTGTTGAGACGCTTGAAGTTCTCCTCCGGACGGAAGAGCTGAATCTCACCGTCTGCGCGGCGGTATGCCTTCATGCCCTCGAACACCTCCTGCCCGTAGTGCAGGCAGAGTGCTGCCGGGCTGAGCGACAGATTGCCGTAGGGAACGATGCGGGCGTCATGCCAGCCCTGACCGCTCGTGTAGTCCATCACGAACATATAATCGGTAAACACATGACCGAAGCCGAGCTTGGTCTCGTCCGCCGGCTTTTCTTTCAGCACGGCTGCTTTTTCAAAACGAATGTCCATTGCGAATTCCTCTTTTCTGTACGTTTCAGATTTCTATGTCATGCTGATCCATGTCAGCAGGCATTCCCTTTCAGGTAGCGCGGTGCATATTTCTCACAGTAAAGCTCTTTTGCATAGTAGACCGAGACCGCTGCACAGCACAGGATGACCAGAAGCAGCAGGATTTTACATACATTTTTCATTGTGACCGTTACGCTCCTTATCTGCCGGAATCCGGCGTTTTTCGGCGGAGCCTTCGCCGCCTTTTATATTATAGCACATATTTTTCCGTTTGCATAGTCCTTTTCCTAAATTTTATGCAAAAACACGATGCGGCATCCGCACAGAAGCCTTCGCCGCGCACGCGCTTGACAAATCCCGCAGAATGTGGTATACTGTCCTTACTGTGCGCCGGTGTGATGGAATTGGCAGACGTGACGGACTCAAAATCAAAGATGTCATTTCTGTTGTCGGCAGAGCCTTGATTTCGGGATTTTTCCGATATTCCGATGTTTTAGCGGTGGTATGGTAGAAAATCTTAGCTGCGTGAGGGCTGTTTTCTACCAAACTGTCTACCATTTTTCGATTGCTTTCCAAACTCGTTCCGCAGATTTGGTTGACATAACGGACTTTTTATCTTGTCCGAAGCGGATAAAATTGCATAAATGCCGGCGTGATGGAATTGGCAGACGTGCGAGACTCAAAATCTCGTGTCCGCGAGGACGTGCGGGTTCGACCCCCGCCGCCGGCACCACTATGATCGCAGGTTCTTACACAGAGCCTGCGATTTTTTCGTTCTCATCGTCTTCATCGTCGCCGAGAACTCTGGCAATGGTTTCTGCCGACGAGATTCGGGATGAATAGTCAAGATGACTGTAAAAATTCGCTGTTACGTTAAATGTCGAGTGTCCGAGCCAATCCTGAATGGCTTTCATGGACTCTCCGTTTGCAAGCAAAAGGCTGGCACAACTGTGACGCAGATCATGGAACCGCAGTTTCCTGAGACCGTGCTTCCGGATCATGTTCTTGAAATGGTCGCTGACGAAGTTCGGTGTGATGAGCTTACCGTATACGTCACGGCACACAAAACCGTCATAATTTCTGTCAAAATCAGATTTCAGGAGCTTGGAGTACATCTCCTCTTTCTGCTGCTGTTCTCTAAGCATCCGCTCAATGTGCGGAATCAGAGGGAGTGTTCTCACGCTGGCTTCTGTTTTCAGCGTATCGTCAACCCTGATCTCCTCATGACCTGAACCCGTCTGGCTTGTAACCTTGCGGCAAACCGTGATGGTCTTGTTCTCAAAGTTGATCGCATCCCACTTCAGACCGATGACCTCGCTTCTGCGGAGACCGTAATAAGCTGCGATATGTACGACAAGCTCCATTCTGTCACCCTTGAATACCGCAAGCAGTTTGTTCAGTTCCTCTTTGCTGTAGAAGCTTGCCTTGAATTTTTCGATCTTCGGCAGCTCCACCTTGTCGGCAGGATTGGAATCGAGCATATCCATTTTGACCGCATATTTCAGAGCCTTGTGGATATTGGCGTGGTAATGCTTGACCGTGTTGCCGGTCAGACCGCTGTTATACAAGTCATTGTAAAACTGCTGAATCTGCAAAGGCGTGATCTCGCATAAGAGCAGCTCAGGGTATTTCTCGTTGAAATAGGTGCTGATCTTCTCAATATAGCCAATATAGCCACAATATGTTGTGTACGCAATTGTCGGCTTTACAGTTTCGAGCCAATGGCTCAGGAAGTCCACGAACAGAACCCCGCCTGCTTTCATGCCGGCGCCCTCTGCAAGAACCTCTGCACTCACGACGGTACGGTCTGTTCTCTGATGCTTGGCTTTGGTCGCCTTGCCGGAGAGGAAGTACTCGTAGAATGCACCGACGATCTCCTCGACCTTTGCTGCCAGTGCTTTCTTGGCACATTTTTCGCCAAGACCTGTATTTACCCATTTGCGCTTGCGTTCGCCGTTATCGTCCTTGAAATCAAAGACCACATACTGTTTTCCGTTTTTGCTTGTGATGATGTACTTAAAAGGCAGACTTGCTTTCATTTGAAATACCTCCTATGCTGAAAGCGGTAGAAAAGTCTGCTGTTGACTACTTCATTGTAGCGCAGTCTGACGGCAAATGCAAGGGATTTCTACCAACTTTATGATTTTTCGGCGCAATGGATATTTCTACCCGCTCAGATTTGTGCGCCTTGCAGGATGTAATCTATCACAAAGAGTTTTGCGACCTTGATCGTCCTGTTATCGGGGAGGCAAGGAAGTTTATTCTCCTGAACAAGCTGTCTTACCCTTTTGGGGCTGATGCCGAGCATCTTGCTGATGTCCTTTACCCCGACCACTTCAGGATAGTCCCGGTACATCGTCTTGTATGCCTGGCTTACTGTTATGTTTCTCTCCATTGTGATTCTCCTTTCGGAGCGGAAGAATTCGGAAAACAAACGAATCATGCTTCATATTCTGTTGTCAAGATACTCAGTGCGGGCACAAAACTCGCTCTGCATGGCAGAGTGCTTTCAGCGGCGATTTGCTGCTGTCTGTGCCTGTTTATATTATGAACTATTTTTCAGAAAAAAGCAAATTTTCAGTGTCCTCAAATTGTGGACAGTTTTCGCAGTAAAATCGCTATTTTGAATACCTTTCGAGAGCGATGGATTTTGCGGTAACAACTTGCTTTTATGACAGAACCGGTGCGACCGTACAGGTCATAATCTGCTGCAAAACTGTCCCGATTTGTGGACATTCACAAAAAATTTACATTTTCGCATAGTGTGCAAGTAGGCTTACCGCTGTATCAGTTTTCTGAATACAGTATAACGCAGAATGTGATAAATGTTTATTCGATGAAACACCAAAGATTTTCGGGCGGCAGAACGAAGTCTCTTGTGGTTCGTTCCGTTTTAGTCCGTTAAAGTCCCTTTTATCCCTTTTGAATCAGTCTGGCTTTTTCATACAACGCATTTGCGCAGTTTTCTGCTTTCCCTTTTTTGTGCATAATGATGAATCCGAAAATATTGGTAGAAAAAAGCACCGAGCAAACATACTCGGCGCTGTTCCTATCGTTGATTATGCTGATCGTGGATGACGATGCCTTCGGATTCGAGCAGCATGATCTTTCTGTCCAGACCGCCGGCATATCCGGTCAGGCTGCCGTCTGCTCCGATGACTCTGTGGCAGGGAATGATAATCGCAATCGGATTATGCCCGACCGTACCGCCGACTGCCTGCGCTGACATACGCTGAATGCCGCGCTTCTCTGCAAGGATATTTGCAATCTTTCCGTAGGTCATGGTCTGACCGTAGGGTATCATGAGAAGTATATCATAGACTGCCCTGCGGAACGGTGTTGTTTGCAGGCGGAGCGGCGGTGTAAAACCGGGTTCTTTCCCGCTGAAATAGGTATCGAGCCAGTTGACAGTTTGAGCGAATACCGGCAGCTCTGCTTCGGTGCTGTCGGCAGTCAGATTATGGGGAAAGTGTTGCTGCCCGTCAAACCATAATCCGGTCAGGACTTCGCCGTCACCGGCGAGGGTGATGCTGCCGAGCGGGGAAGCATAGTGGTGTATGTAATTCATCATCAGAAATCTTCCAGTGATAAGTCACCAGCGTCATCAGGCATAAGACAAAGCGAATTTGGCTGTTTCTTCCAATCACCGATTATTTTACTCCACGAATTATTACTTTGAGCACATTTCTCTAAAAAAGCCGTCCCTTCTTCTGACATCACCTTATCAATAAAATCCTGCGGTAATGTCACATGATATTTCAGAACATACTTCCAGGCATCACAATCCCAATAGTACTCACCATCCGTGTACCAGTACGGTCCGGAAAGAATCGTATCTTTGAATGGGTGCTTGTATAATCCCATGCAAACTAGATGTGGCTGTGTTGTTTGTAAATATGCGATTACTTTTTGAGGGGCAACAAAGTTTTCATCAATATGATCGTAAATACTTCCTCGCCGCCTTTTATTTCTTTGAACGGCATCACATTTTTCATTGCTTCCAGTCTGCGCATTACAGCGGGTGATGGCATACTGGTTGTCTTAACCTGACCGTCTATGTCATAAACTTCAACTTCGCACGATTGACCACCGGAAACTGAATCAACCGATACCCATTGTCCTCTTTTATTTCGCCGCCCCTCTTTCCATTGACGAATTGCTTTTATTTCTCGTTCTATCGTAGTTTCATCAGTTAGTTCGATCAATATCATCTGTCCGACTAGGATGGTTTCATTTTTATCGGTTTTGATACTTAAAAGGTTTCTTCTTTCATCATAGGCATCAACAGCAGCAAATGTTATTTTCATAGCTCACCCCTCCTTTACATCGCAAGGACAAATTCATCCTCGCCTTTCAATTTGGATTATACCATATATCGGTCGAAATTACAACAACTATTTTCACATAATTGCCGCACTCTTAACATGAGGATCGCGCATGAGATTTTTACAATAGAATCAAGGAGCAAATCGCACAGCGTTTATGCTCCAGAACAGAGAGAAAGCACTGAGCCGAAAGGCTCAGATGCAAACACGCCGCGCAGGGGCGTGAGCTATCCCAGCAAGCTCGGTATCTCCGCATTACAAATTTTCAGATTTGAATGCTTCGATACACATCTTGGCAGAGGGTTCCACCCCTGCGACCCCGAACATAAAAGGAGAAAAAATGAAGAAAAAAGATAACATAGAACGGGTACTTCAGGTACGGTTAAGTCAGGAAGAATTTGACGCTATTGAGCGTAAATTCAAGAACAGCGGAATGAAGCCGAAAAGCGCATTCGTGAGAGCAATGATCTTCGAGGGACATCTCGTTTATTTCAGTGAGAATGAGCTGAAAGAAATCCATCGGCTTATGAATAATATCGCTTTCAATGTCAATCAGATTGCACGCCGCGCAAACAGCACCGGAAACGTCTATGAAAATGACTTTGCCGACATCAAAGAAATGCTGAATAAAATATGGCAGCCGCTGCTGTATTTTCAGTCTCAGCTTTTGCGGCTGAAGCGATAACAGAAGCACTGCCGGTATCAGTCCTGAAAGCAGTGAAAACAATATATGCGCCTTGCACTGGACTTGCCTTAGAAATTGCTGTGCACTTCACAAAAATGGTTACAAATATTCCGCAGATCTGGACTTCCGGATTATCAGCGGTTATAATGAAATCACAAACAGAAAACGGAAGTGCTTATTATGCTGAGAATACCTGAAGTGGCTATGCCGAGAACACGCAAGATCACGACATCGCTCATGATAAAAACGCTGATATGGTAAACCTTCTTTTCGTGGGAAGCACATTATGATGTGAGTAATGTAAAGTGAAAGAAATGATTACGTATTCCGTCTTGTTGATGTAAATAAATACCAGAGCCCCTTGACAAATATTTTCCAATATGCTATAATTATACTAGATATAATGTCTGCGCCGTTTATTGCTGTTTGTAATATATTTCGCGAGTTGAAAAGCACACAAAGGAGAACAGAACACACTCGATTTATCGCCGCTATTTTTTCAACTGATTATCAACAAGCATTATACATTTTGCATTATATTTTTATAATATATTATCAGAAAGAGAATCATCAATGAAATACACTTACATCAAGCAACATGACGCAACTGACTGTGCAGCAGCATGCCTTGCAATGGTATGCCTGCACTACAAAAAAGAAACTACAATAACGCAGCTCCGTGACATGATGGGCACAGATCTGAAAGGAACGAACCTGATAGGCTTGTCCAAATGCGCCGATGCACTTGGATTTGTCTCTCAGGCTATTCGTGTTGACCGGGAAAATTTTCTCACCGATTTTACACTGCCGTGCATCGCGAATGTCATTACAAAAGAAGGCCTCACACATTTTGTTGTTGTCTTTAAAAAGATCCGGCAGAAAAAAACGGATTATGTGATCATCGGGGATCCTGCAAAGGATCTGATCAAAATCACACTCGATGAATTTTACGAAACCTTCACCGGTACCCTGCTGCTGCTGAAACCGGATGCGCGGTTCGTTCCTGGAAAGAACGAAAAAGGCAAGATGTTCAACCGTTTTCTGAACCTGCTTCTTCCGCATAAAAAGCTGTTTGCCTATTCCATTATCGCATCTGTCATTTTGACTGTACTGGCCATTGTCTCCTCACTGTTCAATAAGATTCTGATGGACGAGATCCTGCCGTATAAGCTGAAGAATCCGCTGCTGCTCGTGGTAATCGTATTCGGCATTCTGGCAGTTGTGCAGACCGTCATCGGATTTGTCCGGCAATGGATGATGATCTTTCTCTCGCAGAAAATCGACATTCCCCTGCTGCTCGGCTATTTTGAGCATATCTACAAGCTGCCGATGAAGTTCTTTGCGGCGCGGAAAACCGGTGACATTATAACCAGATTCAGCGATGCATTTACGATCAAGGATATTTTCACAAATATCGCGCTGACGCTCATCATGGATGTTGCGATGGCGATTATCACCGGCGTCATTCTGTTCAATATGAACCTTTCACTATTCGGCATCATTCTCTGCCTGACGATCTGCAGCATTTTGCTTGTCTTTATTTTCAAGCAGCCGTATAAGAAAATCAATGAGGAACAGATGCAGCAATCCTCTGTTCTGAATTCGCAGATCATCGAAGGTCTCCGCGCCGTTGAAACGATCAAGGGCAATGCAAATGAAGAGACCGAACTGGAAAACATCGAAAAGGAATATATTAAGTCTCTGCGGATCGGCGTCAAGGAAAGCATGCTTTCTAATGTGCAGGGCTCAATCTCAAATCTGATTTCAACAGCCGGCAATCTGATTATCATGTATTTCGGCATCCGGCAGGTCATTGACGGAAAGCTGACGCTCGGTTCCCTGATGGCGTTCACAACAATGGCAGGCTATTTCATGGATCCTGTCGGCAGACTGGTCGGGCTGCAGCTGCAGATTCAGGAAGCGAATATTTCCATGAAGCGTCTGACCGAGATCATGGATTCCGAAACGGAACAGAGCGACGGCAGCTACACAGAGCTGGAATCCATCGACGGTGACATTGAGATCAACAATGTTACATTCCGCTACGGCAACCGAAAGCCCGTCCTCAACAATATCTCATTCACGATCCCGAAGGGCAAGAAGGTTGCGCTTGTCGGCGAAAGCGGCAGCGGAAAATCCACGATTGCAAAGCTGCTGCTGAAATACTACGAACCGGAAAGCGGCGAAATCCTGCTTGACGGCATGGATCTGAACGAAGTGGATAATGAATCGCTCCGGAAAACGATCTCCTATGTGCCGCAGACGATCGAGCTGTTCTCGAAAAGTATTTATGACAACATCCGCGTATCCAAGATGAATTCATCGCTTGAGGAAGTCAAGCAGGCTGCAAAAGAAGCTGATGCACATGAATTTATCAAGAAACTGCCGATGCAATATCATACCTACTTGCAGGAAGCCGGAAACGGTCTGAGCGGCGGCGAAAAGCAGCGCATTGCGCTTGCAAGAGCATTCCTGAAAAAGAGCAATTTCTATATTCTGGATGAATCAACGAGCAATCTGGATTTTGCGACAGAAAATATCATTTTCGATATGATCTACAACAAATTCCGCAACAAGTCTATGCTGATTATCGCACACCGACTTGCAACAATCAAAAACTGCGATCAGATCCTTGTCATGGATCACGGCGAGATCGTTGAGCAAGGCACGCACGAAGAGCTGCTCGAAAAGGGCGGCAGGTACAAGCGGCTCTGGGAGATGCAGCAGGGCAACTTTATCATTCGGGATGAGGAGGCATCGCCGCAGCCTGAACATGCGGCAGAAGTCATCGAGGATGACGATGATACCCTTGTTTATACATAACGGTGAATCCGCTTTGTGCAGAAAAAGCGTTCACATATAAATGATTTGGTCTGCAACATATCATTTCAGCACACATTCTCTATATATTATTACAAAGATACGTTAAGCGTATCGGAAAGGACTAAAAAATGGAAATGACTTATGATGGCGCACTGGTAATGCCCAAGAACTTCGTTTCTGTTGACGAAGAGGAAATGACCTATGTCGACGGCGGACTGTACATCAGCAATGCAACATTATGGAATTGCTGCAAGGCTTGCTTCTATTGTGTAGCATTTAATCCTGTCGGAGCTACGCTGGTTGCGATCGGCGCATACAAGGCATACACATTGCTCGCAGCAGGAATCGCTACAGTTGCTGCGAAACTCGGCTGCATCTCCAGAATTCTAGCAGCTGCATTTGCTATAATTGGCGGCGCAGCACTGCTTGGCTGCGGCTGGGACATCGTAGATGCTCTGATCCAGGGTAAGGGCGTTGACTTCAGTGTCAAGAAAACCTCTTGGGGCATGCC
>JAZQNP010000034.1:0-3605 GCA_045627405.1 Oscillospiraceae bacterium
TCCGCTTCGGCAAACTGCGATTCATGCCGCGTGAAGAAATCCGTCCGCGGCGGCAGGAATTTCAGCTTGTGGTTCGGCTCTGTGAACGCCGTCAGCGGCTCAAAAATCGTATCCCACGACCAGATCCGCTCATCCACCTGCAAATACTCCCGCACCTTCTCCGTACCAAACGGAGCCATCGGATGCAGCAGCACCGCTGCCGTCCGGATCATGTGGAACAAATTGGCAAGTGCCTGCGCGGTTTCCGCATTCGCTTCGGCATCGGCTTTCAGCACCTTTGCCATGTATTTGCTCGCACTGCGAATATAACCGTCCAGAACATAGGTACACTGGTGAAATGCAAACTTTGCCATGTGACGCTCATATTCCAGCACAGCCTTTTTCGCCTCGGCAAGCACCGATTCCTCCGGCTGCACCTCCGGCAGCACGCCGTCAAAGAGCTTCTGCGTCGTATAGAACGCCGTGCGGATGATGCGGTTATACACATTCGAGAGCAGCGCGTTCTTGACGACAGGATCAGGGAATTTTTCGCCCGTACCCTCCGCCTTTGCGCGAGCTTCCTCTTCCAGCAGCGGCGCATTGAACGGCTTTGGCATAAAGCTCACCGACTGCTGACCGAGTCCCAGTTCCAGCCAGTGCATCCGAAGCTGCTCCGGCGTATAATAGTTCAGCAGGTCATCTGCCATCGGCGGCTTGACCGCGCCGGAACTTGATGCCTTTTTATCCAGAAACAGAATGTGATAATTTGCAACAATCGTCGGCATTTGCAGCTCACCCTCCGGCGGATCGGAAACCTTTTCCGCCGCAGACTGCTGCGCCATCCACATCGCAGGCTCTGCGATGCCGTAAAAATAGATATTATCCTGCCCGATGAACTGATAGACCTTTGCGTCCTTGCTGCACCAGTAGTCCTTCCATTCGGCGCGTGCATGTCCGATCTGTTCCAGATATGCCTGTGTGAACGAGATCGGAGCCCACAGAGATTCCGGCCAGACCCACACGGTCAGCCCTTCTGCACCCTCCATCACCGGCGCAGGCACACCCCATTCGATGTTGCCCGTCAGACGGAACGGCACCAGCGTCTTGCCGGTACGGTAGCGAATACCGTGCGCGGTCAGGACGCGGCAAGTCTCGTCGCAGTCCGAAAGCGTTGTGAATTCCACTGTGAAGGACGGCTTCTTCGCTTCTTCCAGATAGGTATGTGCAGGCAGTGCATCTTTCAGCGAAAGATACTGCTCCTCAAATTCGCGCTTGATATAAATTGCCGGCGGCTTCAAAAACTCCGCAATCGTTTTCCATACGACCGGACGGATCGTCTTATCCTTCTGCATGTTTCCGACCCATTCGCGCATCAGGGCTTCATAATCGCGCAGCTTGAAATACCAGTTTGTGACCGGCTTCATGGTCGGGGTTTCGCCTGTCAGTGCGGAAACCGGGTCAATCAGGTTCTCCGGCATATACTGGTGTCCCAGATCGCATTCGTCCGCATATCCCTTTTCCGACTGACAGCCCGCAACCGGACATTTGCCCGTCACCTGACGCCCGTTCAGGAATACGCCAGCTTTTTCGTCAAAAAACTGCATCGTGGAAATTCGTTCCAGCTGCCCCTTATCATAAAGCGACTGCAAAAATTCCAGCGTGTATTCTGCATGAATCTCTTTGGTTCTGCCAAGTCCTGATGCACCGAACAGATTGGGGGAGATGCCGTAGGCATCCAGCGTCGCCTTCTGTTTTTCATGATTGGACCGCACAAAATCTTCCAGTGACCCTGCAAACGCACCGCTCTCGACTTTCTTGCGCCAGCCCTCCGCAATCGGAGAACCGTAGCAGTCGGTACCGCTCACAAAAATCACATTCTCTTCTCCGATGCGGTCACGCAGAAACCGCGCATAGGTGTCGGCAAATACCAGCATACCGCCGACATGCCCGAAATGCAGCTCCTTGTTGCCGTAGGGCATACCGCCCGTGACAACCGCCCGCTTCGGAAATTCCGGTCTTGGGATTTCAAACTGCGGCTTGTCGCCCGCAGCACCTCTGTGTCTTGCCATTGGTTTCTATCCTTTCAGTGCGTAAAATCCGCTTCCGCACATCACATGTCAATGAAGCCTGTCTATTATACCACATTTCACAGGATTTTGCAAGTAATATACGGTCAGCCGTAAAAACTGCGCACGCGTCTTGCAAATGATTGCGGTTTTTTTCAGGGGACGCCCTCTATCGCAGGGCTTCCCCTCTTGCCGCTGCGCGGCAATTCACCCCTTGCGGAGCTCTTTCTGCACTGGGAAATTCCGCGCTCTGCGGAGCGCGGCGAGGGGCTCTGCCCCCTCAACCCCCGCGAGCTTTTGAAAAAGCTCGACCAAAACTTTTATTTTCGTAAGCAATTACTGTTCATCAATCGCCTTGTTTCAGGCAAAATCAGCAGCTCTTTCGGGCAATCCGTGAGGTTGCGCGGTGTGTCGCCGCAGATCAGCAGCATATCCTCAATCCGCACGCCGAATTTCCCGGCAATATAAATCCCCGGCTCATCGGTCATCACAATGCCGTCGCGCAGAAGCTCCTCACAGCGCGGTGCCGCGACCGGAGATTCATGGATCTCCAAGCCGACCGAATGCCCCAGTGCATGGGTAAAATACTGCCCGTAGCCCGCATCCGAGATGACCTTTGCTGCCGCAAAATGCATGTCACAGCAGCGATTTCCCTGCTTTGCCTCGGCGCGTGCCGCATCCTGCGCGCGCAGAACCGTCTCATAGACAGAACGCATCTCATCCGTCGCAAAGCCGTATGCAACCGTGCGCGTCATATCGGAGTGATAGCCCTGATACACCGCACCGAAATCCATCGTGATAAAGTCGCCTGCGCGGAGTGTCCGGTCAGAGGGTGTCCCGTGCGGCTTGCTCGTGTTCTCGCCAAAGAGCATGATCGTATCGAACGACGGCTTCTCACTGCCGCCGACTGCCATCAGATAATTGAGCCGCGCCGCAGCCTCCCGCTCCGTGATGCCCGTATGCAATTCCGGCAGCAGCTTTGCAAACGCCGCCTCTGCGATGCGCTGCGCATGCACCATCGCGTCGATCTCCTCTGCCGATTTGCAGGCGCGCAGTGCCGCGATCCGGCTGCCTGCCGGCACAAAGCTCACTGACAGCCGCTCCCGCAGCTGCGCAAACTCCTGCACAGTCAGCACATCGTCCTCATACATCAGCTTCTGCACCTGATGGGTTTGCAGGATCTGCTGCAAAAGATCGTTCTGCGCCGCTGCCATATGGCGGTCGATCACCTGAAAGCCCTGCGGCGTCAGATGCTGCTCCGCATTCTCAATGTATCGTCCGTCTGTGATGAAAACCGCTGTATCGTCTGCAAAAATAATACATTGCCCCTCCAAGGCAGTCACCGCTGTCGCATAGATCAGCCCGACCTCCCCGCAAAGAAGCATCGCATCTGCGCCCTCTTCCCGCACAACGGCGGACAGCGCATGGATTCTGCTCATGCCGACTCCTCTTTCCTGCTGCCCGTGTGTCATTTTCTGCGGCATGCACCCGATTTCCGATCGGACACAGTGTCTCAGTCTCCGAAGGACACACCGATGCGGCGCGCCGTCACGACAAGCT
>JAZQNP010000035.1:0-3056 GCA_045627405.1 Oscillospiraceae bacterium
CCTCCCTGTACAAAAAATCCCCGTCCCCGTACGGGGACGGGGATTTTTATATAGGGGAGTCTGAGGGGATCGCTTTCCCCTCAGCGGGGGTTTGAGGGCAGAGCCCTCAAAACATCTCTCAATGATGCCGCCAAATTCCGATTTGTTTCAGGAATACAATTCTGAAACGCAGGAAAAAGCAAGAGGGCAAAACGGCTTTGCTGTTTTGCCCTCTTGCTTTTCAGAGCAGTTCTCCGCGACCCTGTTCACGGAGCATTTCTGTGATTTTCTTGACATTCTGCGCGGAGTCCATATCGCAGACCAGCAGTGCGTCTTCCGTATCCACGACGATGACATGTTCCAGACCGACCGCTGCAATCAGCCGCTTGCTGCCGACAAAAATGCAGTTTTGCGTGCCGGATGTCAGCACGTCGCCGCTGCGGTAGTTGCCGTTGGTGTCGGTCTTGGCGATGCGGCGCAGAGCCGGCCAGCTTCCGACGTCATCCCAGCCGAAGCTGCCGGGGATTGTATACAGTCTGTCTGCGTGTTCCAGCACGCCGAAGTCCACCGAGATAGACTGCATCTGCGGGAACTGTTTTTCGAGCAGCTTCTGGAATTCCGGCGTATCACAGGCATCGCAGAGCTGCTGCGCAATTTCATACATTGCGGGCAGATGTGTTTGCAGTGCAGAAAAATAGGTGCTGGCTTTCCAGGCGAACATGCCGCTGTTCCAGAGATATTTTCCGGATGCGACATATTTTTGCGCAGTTTCAATGTCCGGCTTTTCGCGGAAGCTCTCCACGCTGTACACACCGACGGGCATGTCATCTGCGCGGGAAAATTCAATGTAGCCGTAGCCTGTTTCGGGATAAGCCGGTGTGATGCCGACTGTCAGCAGATTGTCGCCGGATTCCGCCGCAGTGATGGCGCGGCTCAGCACATCGGCACAGATTGCCTCATGTCGGATCAGGTGATCGGACGGCAGCACGAGCATCACAGCATCGCCCAGCCGCTTGCGGATAACCGCAGCAGCCAGCGCGATCGCGGGTGCAGTGTTGCGCGGTGCAGGCTCACAGAGCAGATTTTCTGCCGGAACATCCGGAAGCTGTGTCTGCACCAGATTCAGATATTCTGCATTGGTGACAATAAACACGCGCTCCGCCGGCACGAGTCCGGAGATGCGTTTGACAGTTTTTTGCAGCATAGTTTCGCCGTCGCCGGTCAGCGCGAGAAACTGTTTGGGGCAATGTGACCGGCTTGCCGGCCAGAAGCGTTCTCCTTTTCCGCCTGCCATAATCACCGCGGCAACCGGCATCTTTTCATTCGTCATAGGGATCCCATTCCTCCTCTTCCTGCTGCTGTTCATGCAGCTTCGTGTAATCGGTCTGATTCATTTTTGGCGGAAACAGCATGATTTTCAGGGTCATCAGTACAATCTGCACATCCCGCAGAAAAGCATATTGTTCAATATACATCAGATCCATTTTCAGCTTGTCGATCGGTTCGGTGTCATAGGCACCGGTGACCTGCGCATAGCCGGTCAGACCGGCTTTGACTTGCAGGCGGCAAACGAATTCAGGACAGGTTTTTGTGATCTCCTCCGCGATCTCCGGACGTTCGGGTCTTGGCCCGACCAGCGACATATCGCCGCGCAGAATATTGATCAGCTGCGGGAGCTCGTCGAGACGAAACCGCCGCAGAACGGCACCGGTTCTGGTGATGCGCTCATCGTTTTCTGCGGCAAGCACGGCAACGCCGTCTGCCTCCGCATCCCGGATCATGCTGCGGAATTTGAGGATTTCAAAGACCCTTCCGTCACGCGTCAGCCGCTTTTGCCGGAAGAATACGTCGCCGCCGTCCTCGATGATAATTGCAGCTGCACAGACCAGAAAAACGGGCGACAGCAGAATCAGCAGCACGAGTGAGACCGCCAGATCGAATGCGCGTTTCCAGAAACGCTGCCAGAGCGAAAGCCCCTCATTGCGGCACAGCACCAGCGGCGTATCGAAGAGGCGGAGATCATCGCCGCCGCGCATCAGAATATCCGAGATTTTCGGTGCGACGTAGGCACGGATGCGGCGGGCGCAGCAATATTTCAGCACATCGTTGCGCAGCTCGGCGGGCATTTCGCAGAGGATGACGCCGTCGAATCCGTCAATCGCATCGGTGATTTTGCGCATACCGACCGCGCAGCTGATGCTTTCGCAGATCATATATTTGTCCACGCGTGTACTCATTTTGAGTACGAGCTCCGCCGCTTTTTTGGAGCCGTACACGATGACCAGCCGGCGCGGCGGGAACAGCCGGAAGCTGATGTGCGTGACCGCAAAGGTCCATGCCACGACTAGACACCAATCGGCAACTGTCAGCAGGAGCATCGGCGTCAGACGCATGAAGTTGCGTCCGATGACGCTCACCTGAAAATAGGTGATGACATTGACAATCAGCACGCCGATTGCCTGATAATAGATCAGATCACTGCGTTTGAGGTATCCGAATTTGGTGCAGCCGTACGCCTTGAAGACCAAGGCGGTCAGCACTGTATAGATCAGGATGACAACCCAGTTTCCGCGTCGGAAAAACGGCGCGACAATGGCTTCTGCGTAGTATTGCTGCCAGACAAAAGCAAAGAAAGCAGTCAGTGCAGCAAGCAGCATAAAGCCCGATACTGCGGAAACGAGATGCCGGTATTTTCTAGGTTCTTCCATATCGTTCTCCATTGTTTTGACGCTGCGGAGCGGATGTCTTTCCGGCACCCGCTTCACTATTATAGCAAGTTTTTCCGTTTTCGTCAAGTAATTGCGGCAGAATGCGGTAAAAAACCGTTTTCAGCACCGTCACAAAGCGGATACGGTGGTACAGTTTGCGCGGAGGCATTGACAGAGCGGAGAAGTTGGACTATAATAAGAAGTGAGAAGTCTCTGCGATAAATCGGAATTTATTGGAGGATAATGATGAAAAGTGTATATGAAAGTTGTCCTGTATTTGAAAATGAAAGTTTTATGCTGCGATTTGTAAAAAAAGAAGATGCTACTGACCTTTTAGAGGTATATAGCGATAAAAATGCTCTGCCGTTT
>JAZQNP010000036.1:0-24646 GCA_045627405.1 Oscillospiraceae bacterium
GCTATGTGTTCCGTGATGATGAATACTGGTATATCACCAGTCAAAACTTAAAAACACCCCAAAACAGCGAAAGCGGAGCGACTCCGATTGTAGAAGGAGCAGACGCAGATGAAATAATCATGTATATATCAGACGGCAGCCGGATCTATTATCCCGAGGGGCACTCGATCTATACGATTGATTCTGACGGAAACACTGCGCTTTTTTATACCCATCCGTCCGATGACATTCACGTCATCTTTGATATAACTGATCTCGGCACCGGCTGGTATTATATCGGCGGATTAAGCCTTCACGATTGGAATTTGGAAGATTTAGCAATCCTTTATCATCCGGAAACCGGAAACACACAGGATATCACCAACGTCACATTTGAAAATCAGAATTACAAACTTCAATCTCCGGCGCGTTTCCAGTTTTCCGACGGAAAAATCTTTGCTGAATACGAAAATCCGGAAATATCCGATTATTTATTCCTTGAACTGTCTGTTCCCCAGACTCCGGACAATGTCTGCTCGGTGCAAAATATCTTTACGCTCCCGAAAAGCACTCAAAATGACATGCTGCATGGCTGGATTGTCAAAGACAATCAGCTCATCTGCCAAAAGTCGATCAGCCTGCAAAACCCATACAGCGATTCTAACGGCCTCAACTACTACAATTACTACGCGCTTTGTCTGTATGACATGACCAGCGGTACTGAAACGCAGATCTCTCCGGACATCACTGACCCCGATTACAAGCACTTTGTTGCGCGCTTTTCAGGAGACAAGCTGTACACAGTGCTGCACGACAAATATAATAATTACAACAGTATCTACTGCATCGACGATTTTACGAATCCCGATCAGATCAGAAAGCTGATAAAAGCCGCCTCGACCAACGGGGATGATTCGATCAAGCCGATCTACACCGCCCCTGATGCCGATATTTCAATCGGTGCCGTCACAGAGGAAGCACTGTTCTTTATGGAGGACAAAGAATTACACTGGCTGGATCTCCAAGGCTCGATGCCCGAAGATTCTCAGACAGAAAGCTCCGCTGCAAATCTTGACGGAACCAATTTCCTTGGCGGAACCGGCGAACTGATTCCCTGCGACAAACAGCTGCTCCGTGATGACGAATACTGGTATTTCACCGACAGAAACGAAAAAATGCCACTGGACAGTGAAAACGAGCTGCTTCCGATCGGGGATGAAGAAGACGCAAAAATATGGTGCTACTCCGACGGCAGCCGTATCTATTATAACGAAGGAACCTCGATCTATACGATTGATTCTGCCGGCAGCACCGATCTTTTCTATACCCATACTACCGGTCAAATTGCAGACATCTATACGCAAATCCTCGATCTCGGCAGCGGCTGGTATTATATCGGCGGATATGGCTTTAACGAGGTTGCGGTGCAGGGATCCGGTCCGGATGACATCATTGAAATCGTCTATCATCCGGAAACAGGAAAAACGCATGATATTTCCGTCTGGACACTCGGTACCGAAGAATATAAACTCATAGACCCGTATCTCGTCAAATTCAGTGGAAGCACGCTCTACGCGCAATGCACCGGCTCTGATATGAGATTTCTTGCACTGTCTGTTCCGCAGACCGCAGAGGACACATGGTCGGTACAAAATGTCTTTACACTCCGCGATAATGCCGACATGGACATTCTGTATGACTGGATTGTCAAATCAGATGATCTACTATACGCAGAACAACCTGAATGCCACTAATTACGGCTATTACTGCGGCACACTTTGTCTGTATGACATGACCGGCGGTACCGAAACGCAGATCTCTGCGGACATCACTGACCCTGATGTACAGAACATTCCGTTTACCGGAGCGAAGTTTGCAGGTGACAAGCTGTACGGACTGTCATTTGACCGCACACGCATCTACTGCATTGACGATTTCTCCGACGCGGATTCCATTAAAAAGGTGATGACAGCCGCTCTGACCAATGCCGATCAAACGGTCGAGCCGCTCTATACCTCCCCCACATATCTCAGCAATTCTGATGCAATCGAATTTGCCACAGACGATGCACTGTTCTTTTATGAGGGTTATGAGGGCGAAAACGGACTCCGCAAACTGGATCTCACAGATTGAACCACAGCTCTGCAAATTCACACACGCACAAAACAAGAAACACCGGAGAATCCAGTATGGATTCTCCGGTGTTTTTTCTGTTCATCAGACAGCAGCGTTTGCAATCAGACAAGCTGAATGATTGCCATTTCTGCTGCGTCGCCGCGGCGCGGCCCGATCTTCACGATACGGGTATAGCCGCCGCTGCGCTCTGCGTAACGCGGTGCGATCTCGTCAAAGAGCTTCTTTGCGACGCTCTCCTTGGTCACATATGCAAACACCTGACGCTTGTTATGCAGGTCGGCAGCTGCATCGCCGCTCTGCGCACCCTTCGCAATGGTAATCATCTTCTCTGCCATCGAACGGACTTCCTTCGCTCTGGTGACAGTCGTTTCGATCTGTCCGTTTTCCAGCAGATAGGTTACCATGCCGCGAAGCATCGCTTTTCTGTGATCCGTTGCTCTGCCGAGCTTTCTGGAACCTGCCATTGTGTTTCACTCCTTTGTAAATCCATCCGGCACCTTGTGAGGACGCCGAAATCGGGAATTAGTCGTTGTCGTCGGAACTGAGATCAAAGCCCATAGATTGGAGCTTCTCTTTCACCTCTTCAAACGATTTTCTGCCGAGATTTCTGACCTTCATCATCTCGTCCTCAGACCGGCTGATCAGATCAGCAACGGTATTAATGCCGGCACGTTTCAGGCAATTAAACGAACGAACCGACAGTTCCAGCTCTTCAATGGTCGTCTCCAATTTCTTTTCCTGACCGCCGTCACTGGTATCCTGCAAAACAGGCTCAGACATCTTCTCATCCGAAAGGTTGACGAAGAGCTGCAAATACTCAGTGAGGAGACTTGCCGCCTGAGACAGCGCATCGTTCGCAAAGATCGTGCCGTCTGTCCAGACATCCATTGTCAGCTTATCATAATCCGTGACCTGACCGAGGCGTGTATCCTCGACCTTGTAATTCACCTTCAAAACCGGTGTATAGATGCTATCGACCGTGATCACATCAAGCGGCAGATTTTGTCTGTTCGACTTGTTGCGTTCAGCGGAAACATAACCTCTGCCCTTATCCAGCATGATCTGCATTTCGAGCTTTGCCCCCTTGCCGACCGTTGCAATATGCGGGAACGGCGGGAGAATCTCGACCTCAGAATCGGTGCGGATATCCGCAGCGGTGACCTCACATTCACCCTGGGCGTCAATATAGATGGTCTTGGGACTGTCGCCTTGCAGCTTTGCAGTCAGACCCTTGATTGCAAGGATGATCTCAGTGACATCCTCCTTGACACCGGGGATGGTTGTAAGCTCGTGATGAACACCCTCGATTTTGACGGCGTAGACTGCCACACCGGGCAGCGAGGAGAGCAGAATCCTTCTAAGACTGTTGCCGATTGTGATGCCGTAGCCGCGCGGCAGCGGAGAGATCACAAATCTTCCGTATTTCCCGTCGGCATGCATTTCCTCGGTAACAATTTCCGGCTTTTCCATTTTCAGCATAAATACCCTCCTGTTGTGTGATCATCAGTAGTGGAACGGTATGCACAGCACATTCTTTGCCGCGCATAAAGCCGTTATGCGATTACTTCGAGTACAACTCAACGATGAGGTGCGTCTGTGCCTCATATTCGATGTCTTCTGCGGAAGGCATACGAACGACAGTCGCCGAGAAATCGTCCTTCTTTGCATCGAGCCAGAGCGGTGTCACTCTGTCTGCGGTTGCCTCGACAGTAGCCTTGAACTTCTCAGAGGTTCTGTCCTTTTCGCGCAGTGCAATCACGTCACCGACCTTCACACGGTAGGAAGCGATATTGACCTTCTGACCGTTGACAGTGTAGTGTGCATGTGCAACGAGCTGTCTTGCCTCCCGTCTGGTCAGCGCAAGCCCCATACGGAAAACAACATTGTCCAGTCTGGATTCGAGAACAGTGAGCAGATTGTCACCGGTCTTGCCTTCCATCTTGTTTGCGATCTCGAAATAGTGATAGAACTGCTTTTCGAGGACGCCGTAAATGAATTTCAGCTTCTGCTTCTCGCGGAGCTGCAAGCCGTATTCAGAAATCTTCTTACGGTTGTTTGCATTCTTGAAGCGATTGGATTCCTTCTTGGAAACACCCATAACTCCCGGGCTGATTCCGAGGGTTCTGCACTTTTTCAGAATCGGTTCTTTCTGTACCGCCATCTTAGTTCACACCTCCACTTAATTAGACACGTCTTCTCTTCGGAGGACGGCAGCCGTTGTGCGGAATCGGCGTAACGTCCTTGATCATGCGAACTTCAAGACCAACAGTCTGGAGCGCACGGATCGCAGCCTCACGGCCGGAGCCGGGACCGTTGACATACACTTCAACAGTTTTGAGTCCATGCTCCATCGCAGCGCGTGCAGCCGTCTCGGCAGCACTCTGTGCAGCAAACGGAGTAGACTTCTTTGAACCGCGGAAGCCCAGCTCACCGGCAGATGCCCAAGAGATGGCATTGCCCTGCGTGTCGGTAATGGTCACGATGGTGTTATTGAACGTAGACTGAATATGCACTGCGCCGTTTTCGATGTTCTTGCGCTCTCTGCGGCGTCTGACTGTGCTTACTCTCTTCTTCTGCTGTGCCAAGATGCAGTTCCTCCTTACTTCTTCTTATTCGCAATGGTCTTTGCCGGACCCTTGCGCGTTCTTGCGTTGGTCTTTGTGCGCTGTCCTCTGACAGGCAGACCCTTACGGTGGCGAACACCGCGATAGCAGCCGATGTCTACCAGACGCTTGATGTCCATTGCGATCTGGCGGCGTTTATCGCCCTCCACCATGCAGTTGGCATCAATGTACGCACGGAGTGCTGCGACATCGGTTTCGGTGAGATCCTTGACTCTCGTGTCCGGATTGATACCGGTTTCTTTGAGAATCTTGGTAGCCGTTGTACGGCCGATACCGAAGATATACGTGAGACCGATCTCAACGCGCTTATTCTTCGGGAGGTCCACACCAGCGATTCTAGCCATATTCCTTATTACACCTCCATATGCTCAGGGGCATTAGCCCTGACGCTGCTTATGCTTCGGGTTTTCACAAATAACCATGACTTTGCCCTTGCGCTTAATGACCTTGCACTTTTCGCAGATGGGCTTCACGGAAGGTCTGACTTTCATGAGAAATACCTCCATTCAGTCCGGCGGCAAATTACTTTGCACGCCATGTAATTCTGCCCTTCGTCAGATCGTAGGGCGACATCTCAACGGTAACGCGGTCACCGGGGACGATGCGGATATAGTTCGTTCTCAGCTTGCCGGAAATGTGTGCAAGGATCACATGGCTGTTGCTCAGTTCCACCTTGAACATCGCATTCGGCAGGGCATCAATGACCACGCCTTCTACTTCAATTACATCCTGTTTCGACATCGTCGATGACCTCCTTGCGGATTTGATTGGGTTTGGTTTTCGGCTTTGACACTGCCGCATTCAGCGGACTCAGTGCCGCGCGGATTGCACGGTCGGTGAGAGCTTCGAGCGGGAGTGTCTGTCCGGTCGCCTGCACATGTGTGGGATTCTTGCGCTTCGGATTGTTCAGCTTGCGCCGCTTTCCGTCGCAGAGCATGAGATCCGCACCGTCCAGTGCCGTGACGAGGAAATATCTGCCGGCATCTCTGCCCGCAGTTGCCCGGACGATTCTGCCCGGCTGACAGCACCATCTTTCCATGTAATTGCCTCCGTTACCGCTTTGTCAGGATCACAGGTCCGTTTGCGGTAATGAGAATCTCATGCTCAAAATGTGCCGCCCAGCTTCCGTTATCGGTCACGACCGTCCAGCCGTTCGACAGCGTATGCACGCCGTCACCTTTCATATTGATCATCGGTTCAATGCAGAATGTCATGCCCTCGACCAGACGCATGCCGTGGCCGGCTTTGCCGTGATTCGGCACTTCCGGATCCTCATGCACCTCGCGTCCGATTCCGTGTCCGCAGTAATTCTGAACGATGCCGTAACCGCGTTCGCGGCAATAGGCTTCGACGGTATGGGACACATCGCCCAGCCGCGCCCCGACCTGAGCTGCTTTGATCGCCTCATACAGACTTGCGTTGGAATCTTCCAGCAATGCTTTTACGTCATCGGCAACCTGACCGACTGCAAAAGTATAGCAGGTATCACTGTGAAAGCCCTTATAAAACGCGCCCAGATCAACGCTGACGATGTCGCCGTCCTCAATTCTGCGGCCTCCGGGGATGCCGTGGATGACCTCTTCATTGACCGACACACAGGCACTGCCGGGAAACCCGTATAATCCGAGAAAACTCGGCTGTGCGCCGTGCGATGTGATCACCTGATGAACGATTTTGTCAATCTCCTTGGTTGTCATGCCGGCACGAAGCTTTTGTTCTACAACATTCAATGCTTCTGCGGCAATTTTTGCTGCTTCCAGCATTTTTGCAATGTCCGATGCACTTTTGATTGATACCATTGCTCTGCGCCTCAACTCTCGATGCCGAGTGCCTCAAACACGAGCTTTGTGGTATCCGCGACTTCCTCCTGACCGGTGACGGTCACGAGCTTGCCGGTTTTTTCATAGTAGCCTTTGAGCGGAGCGGTTTTCTCCTCGTAGACGCTCAGCCGTTCCAGAACCGTTTCCGGTGCATCATCGGCACGCTGCACGGTCTTGCCGCCGCAGCTGTCGCAGACGCCCTCGGTCTTTGTGGGCTTATACTCTACATGGTAAGAAGCACCGCACTTCTCGCAGACTCTTCTGCCGGACATTCTTGCACAGATGCGCTCGTTCGGAACATAGATTTCCAGCACCTTGTCGATGACAACGCCCATGGAATCCAGAGCCTCAGCCTGCGCGACCGTGCGCGGGAAGCCGTCGAGGATATAGCCGTTCTTTGCGTCCGGCTCTGCGATGCGGTCTTTGAGGATGCCGATGACAATATCATCAGACACCAGCGCACCGCTGTCCATTGCCGCCTTCGCCTGCAAGCCCAGAGGAGTACCGTTCTTCACAGCCTCGCGGAGCATATTGCCGGTCGAAATCTGCGGAATTCCGAGCTTTGCGGAGATCGCCTCCGCCTGTGTACCTTTTCCGGCACCGGGCGCACCCAAAAGAATCAGATTCATATAAGAGCAGCCTCCTTCTGTTTTAGATATGGGATCAGCCGAGGAATCCCTTGTGATGACGCATCATCAGCTGAGATTCCAGTGTTCTGACGGTTTCAATCGCAACGCTGACCACGATCAGGATCGAGGTACCGCCCATCGACGAGACGTTGAGGGTGGTGAGGTTCAGGAAGATGATCGGGAAAACTGCCACGATGCCGAGGAAGATTGCACCGACGAGAGAAATCTTGGAAAGCACTCTCTGGATGTAATCCGAAGTCGGCTTGCCCGGACGGATTCCGGGGATACCGCCGTTTGCCTGACGCAGATTGTTTGCCATCTCAACCGGATTATACTGAATTGCCACATAGAAGTAGTTGAACAGGATAATCAGAATGAAATAGATAACTGCGTAGGAATAGCTCTGCGTATTGAAAAAGTGGATGAAGTGGTAGTAGAAACGCTCACCCATCGTGGTGGTCTCTTCAATGTAGTCAACCGGCTGCTTGAAGAGCGTGAACATCGACGGAAGCGACATAAAGCTCATCGCAAAGATGATCGGCATAACACCCGACATGCAGATCTTGATCGGAATGTGGGTATTCTGACCGCCGTACTGCTTTCTGCCGACAACACGCTTTGCGTACTGCACCGGAATGCGGCGTTCTGCCTCATTCATAAAGACGATGCCGACGACCATTGCGACGAAGATCAGCAGATAGACCACAACGAGAATGAAATACTTGTTCGCATCGCTGAGAACAAGACCGCCCAGCGTACCGATGTCGATCGGAATTCTTGCCACGATACCTGCAAAGAGGATCATGGAGATACCGTTGCCGATGCCCTTCTCGTTGATGCGGTTGCCCATCCAGATGATGAGCGAGGAGCCTGCCATGAAGGACAGGATGATCACGAACATTGCAAACACGCCGGACGCGCCGCTTGTGTAAAGCAATGCGGATTTGCCGCTGTCATCGGACGCGTTTTTGAGCGTGATGTAATACGCCACGGACATAAACGCGGAAAGACCGAGTGCGACAAAGGAAGTGATCGTGTTGAGCTTCTTTCTGCCGTCTTCGCCCTCCTGTTGGAGACGTTCCAGCGGGGGCAGTGCATACGTCAGAAGCTGAATGATAATGCTTGCGTTGATATACGGTGTCACACCGAGGGAAAACATGGTCGCCTTGGAAAGCGCACCACCGGAGAGGATGTTCAGGTATTCAAGGAAATTACCGTTGCTTGCCTTTTCCTCCATCCAGCTCGCGACAACCGTGGTATCGAGAAACGGAACCGTAATCGCGGAACCGAGACGGAAAATGACAATGATGAACAGTGTAAACAGCATCTTTCTGCGGATCTCGGGGATACCCCAAGCCGTGTTCAGTGTTTTAAACACGATTACATCACCTCAGCTTTCCCGCCTGCCTTCTCGATTTTCTCCGCTGCGGAAGCGGAAAATTTGGCAGCCTGAACCGTCAGAGCGACGTTCAGCTCGCCGTTGCCGAGGATCTTAATACCGCCGTTCTCAATCTTATTGATCAGACCGGAAGCAATCAGCAGCTCCTCATTCACGACCGTGCCCTCGACAAAGCGGCTGAGATCGCCGACATTGACCGTTGCATAGCGAACCGCAAAGCGGTTGTTGAAGCCGCGCTTCGGAATGCGTCTTGCAAGGGGCATCTGGCCGCCTTCAAAGCCGATTCTCACGCCGCCGCCGGAACGCGCATTCTGACCCTTATGGCCCTTGCCTGCGGTCTTGCCGTTGCCGGAGCCGTGGCCTCTGCCGATGCGCTTGACCGGACGGTTGGAATCCGCAGCCGGTGTTAATTCATGCAGTTTCAATGGTTCGCACCTCCTTGCATAAGTTTAAGCTTCCGTGACCTTCACGAGGTGGGAAATTTTGTTGATTTTACCCTGAGTCGCCGCGTTGTCGGGCTGTTCGGTGACATCACCGATCTTGCGGAGACCAAGGGAATGAGCAGTTGCAATCTGATCCTGCTTTCTGCCGATCAGGCTCTTCACAAGCTCTACTTTTTTAGCCATGTGGGCTCACTCCTAACTCTATTATTTGCCGAAGATCTCAGCAGCGGTCTTGCCGCGCTTTGCCGCAACAGCCTTCGCATCGGTGCACTCGCACAGACCCGCGATGGTCGCACGGACGACATTGCAGGGGTTATTGGAGCGCTGGCTCTTGGTACGGATGTCCTGGATGCCTGCCATCTCGATGACCGCACGCACAGGACCGCCCGCGATCACGCCGGTACCGGGTGCAGCAGGCATCATAAGCACTCTGCCTGCGCCGAATTTTCCGACGACCTCATGCGGAATGGTAGTGCCGCGGAGGGTGACCTTCACAAGGTTCTTCTTTGCGTCCTCAATTCCCTTGCGGATCGCATCCGGAACTTCGCCGGACTTGCCCAGACCGAAGCCGACAGTGCCGTTTCCGTCGCCCACGACAACCAGTGCCGAGAACTTCATGATACGGCCGCCCTTGACGGTCTTGCTGACACGGTTAATGGAGACGACACGCTCCATCAGCTCCATGTTTGTTGCATCAATCAGTGCCAATGAAAGTCCCTCCTTTATTAGAACTGCAACCCGTTCTCGCGGGCTGCGTCAGCGAGTTCAGAAATTCTGCCGTGATAGAGGTAGCCGCCGCGGTCAAACACAACCGTTGTGATGCCCTTGTCGGCTGCTTTCTTTGCGATTGCAGCGCCGACTGCGCGTGCGCCCTCTTTATTGCCGCCGTTTTCTGCAAAGCCCTTGTCCTGGCTGGATGCTGCTGCAAGCGTCACGCCTGCGACATCATCAATCAGCTGCGCATAAATATGCTTTGTAGAGCGATATACGCTCAGTCTCGGACGGGCAGCAGTACCGGAGATCTTCGCACGAACTCTGCGGTGTCTCTTGAGGCGGGCTTTGTTGCTGTCAATTTTCTTTACCATAGCAATGCACCTTTCTCCTTACTTCTTGCCCTTACCGGCCTTGCCTTCCTTGCGGATGATGTGTTCGCCGTCATAGCGGATACCCTTGCCCTTATACGGCTCAGGCGGACGCTTCTCGCGGACTTCCGCTGCAAACTGACCGACCTTCTGCTTATCGCAGCCGTTGATGACGATCGTGTTTGCATTCGGCACATCAATGGTAATGCCGTCGATTTCGGGCATGACAACATCGTGCGAATAGCCAAGGTTCATGACAAGGTTCTTGCCGTCCTTCTTGGCACGGTAGCCGACGCCCTCGATGAGCAGCGTCTTGCTGAATCCGGTATTCACGCCGAAGATCATGTTTGCGATGAGTGTTCTGGTGAGACCGTGAAGCGCACGGTTCTCCTTGCTGTCGTTCGGGCGTGCGACCTTGACGGTGCCGTCCTCGACAGTGATCTGCATAGCAGTATTTGCGCGATACGAGTTCTCGCCCTTCGGGCCCTTGACGGACACGAGGTTGGTATCGTCAACCGTTACGGTGACACCGGCAGGAACCGCGATCGGCAGTCTTCCGATTCTTGACATTTGCGTTTCCTCCTTTTGATTACCAGACGTATGCGAGAATTTCGCCGCCGACATTCAGCTCTCTTGCCTTCTTGTCGGTCATGACGCCCTTGGAAGTAGAGACGATGACAATGCCCAGACCCTTGCGGACCTTCGGCATATCCTCACAGGAGCTGTAAATACGCAGACCCGGCTTGGAAATGCGGCGCAGGCCGCTGATGACAGGGGTTCTGTTATCGTCATATTTCAGGGTAATGCGGATGATGCCCTGCTTGCCGTCCTCGATGACCTGAAAGCTCTTGACATAGCCCTCATCCATAAGAATCTGGGTAATGGCCTTCTTCATGTTGGAAGCAGGAACGTCAACAGTGGCGTGCTTTGCAGTATTCGCGTTGCGGATGCGCGTCAGCAGATCCGCAATCGTATCGGAAATTTGCATACCGATGACCTCCTTTTCTAACTTTTACCAGCTTGCCTTCTTGACACCGGGGATCTGACCGTCATGTGCCAGCTCACGGAAGCAGATACGGCAGATGCCGAACTTTCTGAGATAGGCATGGGGTCTGCCGCAGATCTTGCAGCGGTTATAAGCGCGCGTCGAGTACTTGGGTGCTCTCTGCTGCTTCAAAATCATAGATTTCTTTGCCATAATTGCCTCCTCTTACTTCGCAAACGGCGCGCCGAGCAGCGTGAGCAGCTCTTTTGCCTCTTCGTCGGTAGCTGCGGTTGTGATGAAGTTAATATCCATACCGCGAACCTTGTCGATCTTATCGTACTCGATCTGCGGGAAGATCAGCTGCTCCTTGATACCGGTAGAGTAATTGCCCTTGCCGTCGAAGGAGTTCGGGTTAATTCCGCGGAAGTCGCGGACACGCGGGAATGCGACATTGAAAAGCTTATCAACGAAATCCCACATCTTCTCGCCGCGAAGCGTCACCTTGACGCCGATCGGCATGCCTTCACGCAGTTTGAAGTTCGCAACGGACTTCTTTGCGCGGCACACCACCGGACGCTGACCGGTAATCAGGGAGAGGTCTCCCATGATTGCGTCAATCGCCTTAGCGTTTTCCTTTGCCTCACCTGCGCCGACATTGACAACAACCTTGTCAAGGCGCGGGATCTGCATGACGTTCTTGTAGCCGAATTTGCTCATCAGCGCCGGAGCGACGGTGCTGACATAATATTCTTTCAATCTTGCCATCATCGTTCTCCTTTACTCAAACGTCGCATTGCACTTCTTGCAAACGCGGAGCTTTGTCTTCTTGCCGTTCTTCTCCTCGAAGGTATGGCCGACTCTGGTGGGCTTGCCGCACTTGGGGCAGATGAGCTGCACCTTGCAGGCATAAATCGGGGATTCCGCCTTGACAATGCCGCCCTGCTGACCGACTCTGGTCGGCTTGACATGCTTTGTGATCATGTTGATGCCCTCAACGATGACCTTGCCCTCAGACGGGCTGACTTCCAGCACCTTGCCGGTGCGGATGGACTTTTTGTCGGTATCGGTATACTTGTCAACCGGATCGCCGACGAGCAGGCGAACGGTATCGCCCTTCTTGACATGCACTTTGCTCATATCGACACCTCCGATCACAGGACTTCCGGTGCGAGGGAGAGAATCTTGACATAGTCATGCTCTCTCAGCTCTCTTGCGACCGGTCCGAAAATGCGCGTACCGCGCGGGGTCTTGTCTTCTTTGATGATAACGGCAGCGTTTTCATCGAAGCGGATATAGGTGCCGTCGTCTCTGCGAATTCCCTTCGCGGAGCGAACGATAACCGCCTTGACAACATCGCCTTTTTTCACAACGCCGCCGGGTGTTGCTTTCTTAACGGATGCGACCACGACATCCCCGATGTTCGCATAGCGTCTGCGGGTGCCGCCCAGCACGCGAATGCACATAAGCTCCTTCGCGCCGGTGTTGTCTGCAACCTTTAAGTAAGACTGCATTTGAATCACAGCAGGTTCCTCCTATCTGTACTCGCTCTGTGCCGCGCCGCACGGTTTCCGACCGTAAGGCATCTGCGGCAGCAAAGCCTGATTTCATGTGTTACTGCAAAATTACTTCGCCTTTTCGATGATCTCGACAACGCGCCATCTCTTATCCTTGGAAAGCGGACGGGTCTCCATCACGAGAACGCGGTCGCCGATTCTGCACTCGTTGTTTTCGTCATGCGCTTTGAGTTTCACGGTACGCTTCACGATCTTCTTATACAGCGGATGCTGCACATGGTCTGCGATCGCGACGACAACCGTCTTATCCATCTTATCGCTGACAACCTTGCCCGTACGGGTTTTTCTCAGGTTTCTCTCGACTGTTTCACTCACGACTGTGTCCTCCTTTCTCAGGCTTTCGCCTGTGCTGCGCGCATGCAGGTCTTGACGCGTGCAATGTCCTTCTTGACCGCTTTCAGTCTTGCGGTGTTTTCAAGCTGGTTTGCAGCGAGCTGGAAGCGCAGGTTGAACAGCTCTTCTTTGAGGGTTTGGAGCTGATTCTCCATCTCCTCATAGCTCATTTCTCTGATATCGGATGCTTTCATGCCTGTGCACCTCCGTCCTGATCTGCCTTTGCAACGATCTTGCACTTGACAGGCAGCTTATGCATTGCAAGGCGGAGTGCCTCTTTGAGGTCTTCCTGCGAAATCGGCTTATCCTTATCGGCACCGATCTCGAACATCACTCTGCCCGGCTTCACAACTGCCACCCAGTACTCCGGAGAACCTTTACCGGAACCCATGCGGGTTTCTGCCGGCTTCTCCGTGATGGGCTTATCCGGGAAAATCTTGATCCAAACCTTACCGCCACGCTTGATGTGACGTGTCATCGCGACACGGGCAGCCTCGATCTGATTGGAAGTGATCCATGACGGCTCCAAAGCCACCAGACCGAAATCACCGTAAGTGACGCGGTTGCCGCGGTATGCTTTACCGGTCAGGCGTCCTCTGTGGACGCGGCGATATTTAACTCTCTTTGGAAGCAGCATTTGCCGAACCTCCTTCTCTTCTGGTCTGTCCCTGCGGACGGTCGCCTCTCGGTCTGCGGTCGCCGCTGCCGCCGTTATTGAAATCGCGGCGCGGTCTGCGGTCACCGCCGTTCCGATCGTCTCTGCGGCGTCTGTCGTCGCGTCTGCGATCGTTCTTTCTCTCATAGCGTTCTCTGTTGGCAGCAGCCTTTGCCGCATCGCCTTTCAGAATCTCGCCCTTATAGATCCACACCTTGACGCCGATTCTGCCGTAGGTTGTGTTTGCCTCAGCAAAGCCGTAGTCGATGTCAGCGCGGATGGTTTGCAGCGGGATCGTACCCTCATGATAGCACTCGGAGCGTGCGATTTCCGCACCGCCGAGTCTGCCGCCGCACTTGATCTTGATACCCTTTGCGCCGGACTTCATGGTTCTGCCGATGCTGCCCTTCATGGCGCGGCGGAACGAAACACGGTTTTCGAGATCAGATGCGATCTTCTCCGCGACGAGCTGTGCGGACATATCCATATTTTTGATCTCGATGATGTTGATTGCGACCGATTTGCCGATCTTCTTTTCGAGAGCTGCGCGGAGCTTATCAATCTCCGTGCCGCCTCTGCCGATGATCAGACCCGGCTTTGCACAGTGAATGTGAATGCGGACCTTCTCCGGAATACGCTCGATCTCGATGCGAGCGATGCCGGCGGCATACAGTGCCTTTTTGATATATTCGCGCAGGTTGTAGTCCTCAACGAGGAGGTCGCCGTACTCCTTCTTGCCGGCAAACCAGCGGGAATCCCAATCCTTGAAGACGCCTACGCGGAAACCATGCGGATTAACTTTCTGTCCCATACGGATTAAACCTCCCTTTCTTTGAGGATGACGGTGATATTGGATGTGCGCTTGTTGATGCGGAACGCTCTGCCCTGTGCGCGCGGCTGGATTCTTTTCAGAATCGGGCCCGGTCCGACATAGCAGGCTGCGACATACAGCGCATCCTTATTCATCGCGTGATTGTTATCTGCATTTGCAGCAGCGGATTTGATCAGCTTGCTGACGATCGGTGCCGCCGCTTTCGGGGTCAGATCGAGAATTGCAAGAGCCTTTTCGACCGGCTGATTGCGGACGAGGTCAAGCACGATCTGCACCTTTCTGGGGGAAATACGCTCGCCGCGCAGAATTGCCTTTGCTTCCGGCTCGCGCACTGTTTCAGTATTGATGGCCATGTGAATTCCTCCTTCCGATTACTTCTTGCCGTTGTTCGATGTCTTGGAACCGGCATGGCCCTTGAAGGTTCTGGTCGGCGCAAACTCACCGAGCTTGTGACCGATCATTTCCTCCGTAACAAAAACCGGGACGTGCTTGCGGCCGTCATGCACTGCGAAAGTGTGGCCGACAAACTCCGGGAAAATCGTGGAAGAACGGCTCCATGTTTTGACAACCTTCTTCTCACCGGTTTCATTCATAGCGGCAACGCGCTTGTAAAGGGACTCCTGTACATAAGGGCCCTTCTTAATGCTTCTGCTCATGAAACGTCAGCCTCCTTTCTTATTTGCCGTTTCTGCGCTTCACGATAAGCTTATCGGAAGGCTTGTGATGCTTTCTGGTTTTGTAACCGAGTGCCGGCTTACCCCACGGGGTAACAGGACCCGGACGTCCGATCGGGGACTTGCCCTCACCGCCGCCGTGCGGGTGGTCGTTCGGGTTCATGACAGAGCCGCGAACGGTCGGGCGGATGCCCATATGACGGGTTCTGCCCGCCTTACCGATGTGGACATTCTCGTGGTCGATGTTGGAGACCTGACCGATCGTCGCTTTGCCGATGACCGGAACCTTTCTCATTTCGCCGCTGGGCAGGCGGATCAGTGCATAAGCACCTTCCTTGCCCATGAGCTGTGCCTGGTTGCCTGCGGAACGGACCAGCTGGCCGCCCTTGCCCGGATACAGCTCAATGTTGTGGATGAACGTACCGACCGGGATATTCGTCAGGGGCAGTGCATTGCCCGGCTTAATATCGCAGTCAGCACCGCTGCGGACGGTATCGCCCACTGCGAGGCCGTGCGGTGCGAGGATATAACGCTTCTCGCCGTCCTCATACTGCACCAGCGCGATGAATGCGCTGCGGTTCGGATCGTATTCCAGAGTCAGGACTGTTGCATTGATGCCGTCCTTATTGCGCTTGAAGTCGATGATTCTGTACTTCGGGCGCGTACCGCCGCCGTGATGACGGACAGTGATTCTGCCGTAATTGTTTCTGCCGGACTTCTTTTTGAGGGTCACACAGAGCGACTTCTCAGGGCCGTTCTTGGAGAGGCTGGAATAATCGGTAACGGTCATTCCGCGTCTGCCCGGCGTCGTCGGCTTATAGGCTTTAATTGCCATGTTGCTGTTTCACTCCTTAAATTTCAATGCTGTATTATCGGGAGCATGACTCCCATATTCGCCGCACCGCTTGATGCGGCTGCTGTCGGGTCAAATCAATCAGAACATCCCGTCGAAGAACTCGATGGTACCGTTGCGCTTCTTGCCGTTTTTATCGGCAGACGGCTCCGGATTGACGGTGACGACTGCTTTCTTCCAGCTTGCGGTCTTACCGATATATCTGCCGACGCGCTTGCTTCTGCCGCGCACGTGCATGGTGTTGACCTTTGTGACCTCGACGTTGAAGAGCTGTTCCACTGCATCGGCAATTTCAAGCTTATTTGCATCCTTTGCGACTCTGAACGTGTACTTGCCCTCCGGAAGAATATCGGTGCTCTGTTCTGTGATCACCGGTTTCAGAATAATATCCTGCGGTGCTTTCATTTCACATACACCTCCTCGATCTTCGTGACAGCACCCTTGCTGACGATGAATGTGTCATAGTTCAGAATGTCATACACATTCAGCGTGTTGACTGCCGCCGTCTTGATGCCCGGAATATTCGCTGCGCTCTTATAGACCTGCTTGTCAGCTTCCTGCGTAACGATCAGTGCCTTGCCGGTGACTTTCAGTGCATCCAGCATTTTGACGATCGTTTTGGTCTTGAAGCCTTCCACTGCAAGATTATCGACAACAACGATGTTCTGATCCAGCACCTTCTGGGAGAATGCGGAGAGCATCGCGAGTCTGCGGAGCTTCTTGTTCAGCGTGTAGCGGTAGCTTCTCGGCTTCGGACCGAGTGCAACGCCGCCGTGATACCACTGCGGTGCGCGGATCGAACCCTGACGGGCGTGACCGGTACCCTTCTGACGGTACGGCTTTCTGCCGCCGCCTCTGACCTCAGTGCGGGTCAGTGTGGACTGTGTACCCTGACGCTGGTTTGCAAGATAATTCACAACACATGCGTGCATTGCTGCTTCGTTCGGAGTGATCCCGAATACAGCATCGTTCAGCTCGGTCTCAGAGACCTGAGCTCCGTCCATATTGTAAACCGGAACTTTTGCCATTTTCGTTTTCCTCCTTCCTTAGCCTTTTTTCACACTGTTGGAGATGGTCACGATGCTGCCCTTGGGACCAGGAATCGCGCCGCGCACAGCGATAAGATGATTTTCGGCATCCACGCTGACAACACGGAGATTCTGCACCGTAACTGTCTCAGCACCCATATGACCTGCCAGACCCTTGCCCTTGTAGATACGGGACGGGGAAGAGCAGGCACCCATGGAACCTGCCTGGCGATGAACCGGACCGGTACCGTGTGTTTCTTTCAGTCTGTGCTGACCGTAGCGTTTGATCGGACCTGCGTAGCCCTTACCTTTGCTGGTGCCCTGCACATCGACGATGTCGCCCTCAGCGAAGATGTCCGGCTGAATCGCATCACCGACACTGTAAGCATCGCAGTCATCCAGGCGGAACTCTTTCAGCGTGCGGAGCGCGCCGGTGTTCGCCTTGTCGAAGTGACCCTTCATCGGCTTGTTGACCTTGTCTGCCTTTGCAGCACCGAAGCCGACCTGAATCGCATTGTAGCCGTCATTTTCCACGGTTTTCTTCTGAACGACGAAGCAGGGACCTGCCTCGACCACCGTGACCGGAACGACTTTTCCGGCTGCGTCGAAGATCTGCGTCATGCCGATCTTCTTGCCAAGAATGGCTTTCTTCATGTTTGGTTTCCTCCTTTGGTTATTGGTTGATACGCGTTCTGCATATCAACATGACCGGCGGCTTGAAGAGCGGCCGCCATCTGCGTGCGGTCTCTGCCGCACATTCTCGCTTGCGATGAGGTTTATTTCATCTCGATGTTGATTTCAACACCGGCGGGAATTTCGAGTCTGGTGAGTGCGTCAACCGTTGCCTTTGCCGGACGGATGACGTCGATCAAACGCTTGTGCGTGCGAAGCTCGAACTGCTCGCGGCTGTCCTTGTACTTATGCACCGCACGGAGAATCGTGATGACCTCCTTATCGGTCGGGAGCGGGATCGGTCCGGAAACCTTCTGTGCGCCGTTGCGCTTTGCAGTCTCGACGATCTTTGCTGCCGCCGCATCCACGGTTGCATGCTCATAGCCCTTGATCTTGATTCTGAGTTTTTCGCTGCCTGCCACTTGATAACCCTCCTAAAAATTTTTTCTGCCGAGGGACTGAAAGTGAGCGCATATGTGTTTCATTTCGCGCGTCCGCGGTTTGCTCTTACAACTCTGCCGCGTGTTTCCTGATAGAACATCTATAAAAAAACCCGACTGCAAGTCTTCTTGCATCGGGCGCGCAAAACTGAGATTTGCGGGTTATTTCCCCGCGCTTGTACGGAAAAGGCAATCGACCTTTGCAGACCGGCTTTCCTGACAGCAAAGCCCGTAAGATGGCTCCGCCGCCGCCCTCAGCCCGTTTGCACGGTTTCGCAGCTTTTCACACACACAGTGCTTATCTCATTTCGCCCGTCTAGCGGACATGCTCCGCGTCAAATTACCGGCACACAGCCGCAACCTTGACGCATCAATGCATATCTTGTGCATCAGCTTTTCAAGTATATCACAAATCGGGCGGCTTTGCAAGCATTTTCCTGCAATTTCCGCCCGATTCGATTGAGAACTTTGACGAATTTTCAATCCGACTTTTGTTTGTTTTGCACAATCAGCTTTTTTCGGTGATCTTCCATAATGCACAGCCGTGCGGCGGAAGCTCCCGCATGACCAGCTCTGTTCCGCTCTGCATCTCGCCTGTCCAAAGCTCCGTGGCACGCAGTGTTTCCAGTTCCAGCTCATATGCCGCAACGCACAGGCACGCAGCCGGCACATCGCCCAGATTGAACACACCGATGTAATAGGTTCCGTTTGCATCCGCCGCCAGCCAGACTGCACATTCCGTCTCATTGATCCTGCGCCGATAAACAGGCTTTGTAAAGCGCGCATCTGCGTGCATTTTCAGCACATCCGGATTGGTCAGCAGCGCAAGCTCATCCGCAGTCAGCTTGGTCAGCTCCCCGCCGATGAACAGCGGCGAGCGGATCATGCACCAGAGTGTCATCATGGTTTTCAGCTCATCGGGCGAGAATTTGCTGCGAATCGACGGGTCATAGTCCTGCAAAATCGCACCGATCGGCAGCATATCCGCATCGGGATAATGCCCCGCGCCTGCGTGAATGCACCACTTTTCCGCAAAGCCAAACATTTCGTACAATGCGTCCCATTTGTCCCAGAAGTCATCGCTCATGCGCCACATGTTCGCCGTCTGCTTGTAAAGCTCTGCTTTCTCCGGCAGTGACGCGCCGGGAGAAAGGCTGAGTACCATGTCTCTTCCGCAGTTTTGCAGGCATTCGCTCAGAAGCCGCAATTCCGTCTCACATGCCGGCAGCTCACGGGCAATGTCATCGCACTTAATAAAGTCTACGCCCCATTCAGCGTACAGCCGGAATATACTATTATAATATTCGCGCGCGGCGTCCTTCTCCGGATCCACGCCGTACATATCGCTGTTCCATGCGCAGATCGAATCGGTTTTGGCGATCTCACGGCAGGTTTTCTCCGAGCTAAGCACCGGACATGCATCATGCACTGCCTGCCGCGGCACGCCGCGCATGATGTGAATACCGAATTTCAGCCCCAGAGAATGTACATAATCCGCGAGCGGGCGGAAGCCCATGCCGCCTGCCGCAGAAGGAAACCGGTTTTCAGCCGGAATCAGCCGTCCGTATGCGTCCATGCAGAGCGGCGCGAACGGATGATACGCATGATTTTCCGCGGTCGGCTCGCTCCACTGAATATCCACGACAACATATTCATAGCCGGACTGTTTCAGATGCTGCGACATATATGCCGCATTCGCACGCACAGTCGCCTCATCGACCGCCGCGCCGTAGCAATCCCAGCTGTTCCAGCCCCGCGGAGCATGGGAAAGACGCATCATATCAGAACACTCCCCTCAAATCAGTTCATCCCAGCCCGGTGTGAACCCGCTCAGGCGCGCTGCATAATACCGCAGAATCGCCATCGCATCGTTCAGCGAGACATCGTCATTTTTGTTTATATCGGCGGCTCGCTTCTGCACCGCCGTCAGCGGAGACTCTAAGCCGCTTGTCACATTCGCATAAGCAATCAGCGCAAGCATTGCATCCCGCGCATCTATCACGCCGTCATCGTTCACATCACCCAGCACATAGCTCTGCACAACAACCGCACAGACATAGCTTTTGCCCATATATTCCGCGGTGATCTCTGCACTGCCGTATGAGAGGCAGGTGACTAGACCGGTTTCATCCACAGACGCCACCGCCGCATCACTGCTGTGCCACACCGGCGGGTCATTCCCCCAGACCGGTGCCGGGATCAGTTCGAGCTGCACGGTTTCTCCGATTTCGGTCGCCGCATAGCTGTCATAGTTCAGACAAGTCGGAACATCCACCGTGATCTTGCAGGTGAAATCATATCCCTCGCAGGTGACAATGACAGTCGCTGTGCCGTTTCCCAGCGGATACACAACGCCTCCGGAGGTCACATGCGCCACTTCTGTATTGTCAGAGATCCAGAAAGTCGCAGAATAGCTCGCCGGCGAAAGCGTCAGCGACAGCTTCTCTTCCAGATCCGTGAAGGTATATTCGGTATAATTCAGCGCACGCGTGATCACTGTTGTCACTGAAAAGCGGTACTCTGTCTCCTCTACAACCGCAACGATCTCCGCCGTTCCGCACACCTTCACCGTTGCAAGACCCGTCTCCGACACCGCAACGACTGTTTCGTTTTCCGAGTGCCATACCACCTCGTGCATCGGCTCCGGCACCAGTGCGAGCTGCACGGTTCCGTCCAGCGTATCCACGGTGAGCTGCGACTGCGCAAGCTGCCGGTCAATGCGCACGGTCACATCACAGGTATATGTCCTCGTTTCGCATGTGACGGTGATGACTGCGTTTCCGTTTGCAAGTGCGCTCAGATTTCCGTTTGCATCCACCGTCACGACATCGGTATCACTGCTGCTCCATTCGCACGAACCCGCAGGCGGCTCCGGCGAGAGCGTCAACGGGTAGCTTCCGCCCTGCTCCGTCAGTGTCAGCTTCGTCTCCGAAAGCGTGCGCAGAAGCGGCTCCGTCGGACTGAAATAGGTCAGTGCATCCCAATCCGCTTCTCTGATCCCGTCCGCTGAGATCGAATCCATGCTCAGCGTGATCGGGTACTGTTCCCCGATGACCGCATCTTCCGAGATATGCAGCAGAAAACAGCCGAGATCCTCCTTTGCCGCACCCGCTTCCGCCGCAGCATACGCCAGAGAGAGCGTGTGTGTCTCCGGTATATAATACGCATATGCGGCATCGTTCAGCGCGTCGGTCGCAGCAAAATCCACCGTACCGTCGGCATGGACGTCGGGCGTCAGGATGTCGGGCAGCGTCAGGGAAATGCCGAGTGCCTCCAAGCCGGGATTCCCCTGTACATACACATGCAGCTCTGTATCCCCCGACGGGAACCCATCGGTCATGACCGGTTCCAGCCGCAGAACGGGCTGCGCTGCCGCCTGTGTTGTGACGGTCGTTGTCGCTGTAATATCGGTTGTTGTCTGTGTCACGTCAGTTGTTGTCGCGGTGATTTCATCCGCCGGCTGCACATTGTCAGCATCCGTCTCCGCCTGCACAATCAGCGCAGACACGCGCGGCAGAGAAATTCCCGCCGGCAGCATCTCCGTCGGCAGCAGCATCGCCGCCGACAAAAGCACCGCTGCCATTGCACGCTGTTTCACAGTTTTCATCGTCCGATACCCCTTTCCGCATTCACAATCATGCGAATATAATCGCGTGCCGGATCAAACCCGCCCTGCTGATACAGCATCCGGCAGCCGACCGCATCTTCAATTTCCCCGATCACATAGCCGCCGTCCGGATGCCGCAGAAAATCAATCCCTGCAAAATCAGTCGGCAGCACTGCCTGCACTTTTTCTGTCAGCGCACGAATCTCCGCATCGGAAACATACGGCACCGCATGTCCGCCGAGTGAAAAATTGCTGCGGAACTCCGTCTCCGAAGTGCGCAGCATTGCCGCATAGATCTCGCCGCCCAGCAGATACACCCGCAAATCCCAGCCTGTCCGCATCGGTGCCTGCAACAAAAACGGACGCGGCATGTCCCGCAGTGCCGTTTTCAGGTCATCTGCATCGGCAAGCCACGTCACACCTGCGCCGCCGTGTCCGTCCGGCGGCTTTGCCACCAGCGGCAGCGACGAAAACAAATCTTCCGGCAGAGCCGTATTCTCCGACACCGGCACCGTATCCGCTGTCGGAATGCCGTTTGCGCGCAGAAAACAGTGCGTCTGCCACTTGTCATTGGTTATGCGCGTGACTGCTGCACTATTATATACGCGAATACCGAGAGAATCCTCACAATATGCTGCGTATGCCGCATCACGGCTGCGGTTGATTACAAAATCCGGTGCCGCATCTGCGGGAACACCCGCCTCCGCAGTGCAGAGGCGGAGCTGCACGCCCGCGTCTCCCGCACAGCGGCACAGCTCCCCGATAAACCATGTATTGCGCGGAATATCCGCTGCGGCATAAACCAGCAGTCCATGCATCTTCGTTCTTATGCGTCCTTGATCTTGCTGCGGATATGCCACATGATGTTTGTCGCAGGATTGATGCCGCAGCAGTCAATCGTGCTTTGCAGCTGCGGATTGGAATTCACTTCGCAGACATACCGCTCATCGTCGCTGCGTCCCATGAGAATATCCACGCCCGCAAAATCCAGTCCCAGTGCCTCTGCCGCATCAACCGCGAGCTTTGCTTCCAGATCGGAGATGGTGCGCGCAGTTGCCGTGCCGCCTGCACCGATATTGGAGCGGAATTCTTCTTTCGATACTGCATGACGCTCCATCGCGCATATGACCTTTCCGCCGACGACGGTGACGCGCAGATCCTTGCCCTTGCTGTCTGCAATATAACGCTGGAAGATGCAGTCATGCTCCCCGATATGCGTGAGGATACGCTCTGCCTCGCGCACATTGTTTGCAAGGTAAACCTGCTGACCGAAGCTGCCCTTGTTCTCCTTGATGACCAGTGGCCAGCCGAGAATCTTCGCCGCCTGCTCTGCGGATGCCGGATTGCGCTTGCAGCCCGGGAAGCAGGTCGGTGCCGGAATGGTATCCGGCGTCGGGATGCCCGCTGCCGCGAGCTTCAATGCGGTTTCCGCCTTGTCATCGGAAAGGCGCAGTGCCTCTGCGCCGTTGAAAAGCCGCAGACCGGACTGCTCCATCGCCTTGGCAAGCAGAATGTCCTTATCCCAGAAAAGTACAAAGCTCGGCTTTGGCTCCTTGGCTTCGCTGCCGATGATCGTCGGACGCTGATCCGATGTCCATTTGGAAAACCGCAGCCCCGCTTTCTCCGCCGAATCTTCGAGCAGCTTATACAGCGATGTGAATTTCGCCGGATTGTAGTAGCTGTTCACGATCAGCCAGCCGTTGTAAAAATCCATGTTCGGTTCCTCCCTGAACAATATGATGATACTATTATTGTACTACAAATATATGAAAAAGTCAACCGGCAAAGCAAAAGCGAGCTGCCGTTTCCGGGCACCTCGCTTTGCTGCTTTTTCGCGCAGAGGAACATATTTTTTATTTCAGATACGCACGGTAAAAGTCCGCAAGCTGATCAAACGGTATGGCGTTTTTCCCGCCGCCGTCATAGAGATCGGTATGAGACGCGCCTTCGATCACAAGCAGTTTTTTGTTCTCAGCATACGGATTCTCTCTAACCATCGCATCATAGGCATCTCTGCCGAAATAGAATGAATGCGCTTTGTCTCCGTGCAGAATCATGACCGCAGAACGGATCTCATTGCTGTATTGCAGGATCGGCATATTGATGAATGACAGGCAGCCTGTTATGTTCCACCCGTCATTGGAGTTCAGGGAGCGGGGATGATACCCTCTTTCCGTCTTATAATAAGCATGGTAATCCCTGACAAAGGACGGTGCGTCCTCCGGCAGAGGATCCACAACACCGCCGCCGCGTGCGTATTCTCCGCCGGCATAGTCTTTTGTACGCTGCGCATTCATAGCGACTTTTTTTGCATATCGCTGTTCGGCACTGTCCTCAGAATCAAAATAGCCCTTTGCGTTCACTCTCGTCATATCGTACATCGTAGATGCAACCGTCGCCTTGATGCGGGTATCCATTGCCGCAGCGTTGATTGCCATGCCGCCCCAGCCGCAGATGCCGAGAATACCGATTCGTTCCGGAGCCGCATTGTCCTGCACGGACAGATAATCAACGGCAGCCGAGAAATCCTCCGTGTTGATGTCCGGAGAGGCTACATACCGCGGCTGTCCGCCGCTTTCGCCCGTGAATGAGGGATCAAATGCAACGGTAAGAAAGCCGCACTCTGCAAGCGTCTGTGCATACAGACCGCTGCACTGCTCCTTGACTGCACCGAACGGTCCGCAGACCGCAATCGCAGGCAGCTTGCCGGCGGCATGCTTCGGCATGTACAGATCCGCCGCAAGCGTGATGCCGTAACGGTTGCGGAAGGTGATCTTCTTATGCTCCACCTTGTCGGATTTCGGAAACGTCTTATCCCATTCGGTTGTGCATGTCAGCTTCTCGTCTTTCATTTCAAATATCTCCTGTTTGAAATATGATT